>NTKP01000015.1 GCA_002457365.1 Rhodothermaeota bacterium MED-G12 | reverse complement strand
CTGCTGAGTAGGCATCTGGTGAGGTGAGAATGGATCCAATGCTTACACCCATGACCTTATCTAACTTATACCAATTTCTATTAACTTCTTGTTGATACGCAGTCAAACTTGCATTCCAACCTGAAGCCCATTGGGTAAAGTATTTAACACTTAATTGGTACTGATCGGCATTCATCTGGTCAAGGGCCGATGAAGCATAGCGCAAATAGGGATTATCCTGGAAATCCTGATAACTTAACCCGAGATAGGTTTCGTTTGATAGCTCGTCATAATACCCGGCTTTCACCTCTAATCGTTGAAACCGTGGGGCCGATGAATCGGATTGAAACCGCAATTTCAGAATATAGTCTTGAACGTCAAAGCCCGTCTCCATGCCATTAGGCAGCTCTTTAAATCCGTCGTTAGATTGCATTAAACCTTGGAAAACATATCCAAATTGGTCTCTAGTGTCCCCAATTTTTAAACTAAACTTTTGACTACCGTAGCCTCCAGCCATTAGTTTCGCTTCTCCCTTCCACTCAAATGGTATACGCGCAGAAAGTAAATTAAGTGCCCCTCCCGTAGTATATGGTCCGTATTTAATTTGGGAAGAACCTTTCCTCACCTCTAGCCCCTCCATTCGAGCCATCGTTGGAAAGTAATAGGCTGCAGGGGCACTGTATGGTGCAGGGGCTGCCAAAATTCCATCTTCCATGAGGGTAATTTTTGCACTTCTTGAAACCCCAGTACCCCTCATTCCGACGTTCGGACGTAATCCAAATCCATCTTCCTCCTGCAAATACACCCCTCCAACTTGGCTCAATACACGATGCACATTCGCGTAATCGAATTGCTGCAGTCGAGCAAGGCCAAGATAGGTGGCGGCACCCGGGGTTTGAGTCTGCCATGAGGGGTTTGCAATAACCGTTATTCGATCTAATTCCAATCGCTGAATAGGCGGTACAGACTGGGTATCAGCATCAGCCACTATTGCTGCGTCATCTAGAGAAGCTTTAGTAAGAAAAGACGTGCTTTTATAACTTTTTAATGGTAATTGGGCCCTGAGTTCTTGTCCAAAAACCGCAGCTAATGCAATTATGAGTATGGTGGTTAGGGTTGCTTTTAGAAATTTCTTGTTTGATTTGTGAATTAGATTCATAGAATCACAACAAGAGCTAAACAAATAAAACATGTGCAGGGTTGTATGATCGATGGGAGTTAATCTCTGATAGAACAAGGCTATATAAAGCTAGGTGTGCATAGAGCATACTTTGCTCACTAATGCCAGACTTATCTTTATATAGATTAAATCTAAACTAAGGAGAAATCCAATTGCCCGCAAGCTTATTTAGAGGAATTCTAAATAAAAATTTCAGACGGATATTGCACCCCTACCAGACACAAAGCATGGGCAGGAGCCGTATATATCTGATGATCTTTGCGATCATGAATCCAAGATATGGTATTCGATGTGACTATATTCTCATCCTGCATATACCACATAGTCCCGACTAATCTACGAACCATGTTACGCAAAAAGCGATTTGCAGTGACTTTATAGAAGAGCTCATCTCCTTCAATAATCCATCGCGATTCTTCGATCTTACACAAGGTGGTATAATTATCAGGATTTGTTTTCGAGAGGGAATCAAAGTCATGTTCCCCTACTATCTGATCCGCTAATTCGTTAAGTACCTCTACATTCCAATGCCCCCCTGCATTCCAAGATTGATTTGTTCGCAATGGACTAGGCTCACTCACAATACGATACGAATAACTTCGAGATATGGCATCGAATCGAGCATGCGCATCGTCTTTTACCTCACGAATAGTCGAAATGTAGATGGTAGGTCCAAGTAATCGATTTAACCGGTGAATCAGCAGAGATCGATCTTCCTCTGGATTATTGGTCGTTGTTTTCCGAAATCTATGCCAATCGTCGGGGCTAATATCGATGTGTGCTACTTGAGCCTTAGCATGTACTCCGGCATCCGTTCTACCCTGCCCTATGATATCCATCGGCTGCTGGAAAAGCAGCCCAAGCGCTTCTTCTATTGCTCCCTCCACTGTTGGGGCATCCGGCTGAATTTGCCAACCCGAATAAGAGGCTCCATCAAACTCAATGGACAAAAAATATCTGGACATTCTAAAAGTTAAGCCTAAAATTCACCGTGTAATAGAACGCCTGCTGCTGTTTTGTGTACTCTATGGGAAGTCTGTCCACATTGGATGACCAGCTACTATGCACCGCCTTAGCCCGCTCAGATAATCCAATAGTGCCCATGCCTGTAGCATTTGAACCTAGAATACTGGAAAAACTAGCACCTGATTCTATCGGTTCTAATCCCAAATGTGCTTGAAAACCCATTTTATTTGCATCTCTAACCAAGCCAAAAGCATGAATACCACTTATAACGCGATTAACTACCATTAAGGTTACCAAAGCTGGAAGCTGATTGTTGTTCTTATCAACCCGTTCGCGCATATCGTTAAATTGACTTCGGCTCGAGCTAGATTCCCAATTCCATTCATTTTCTGGAATTTGCTCCAAACGTTTGTTCCAATTGCGTGTTCTCAACTGATAATCATTGTATAAAGCCAGGTTGTCATGATTTGACACAGCCAGGTACACCTCCCTATCTCGACTCGCTAAATCTATACCTGCGTTACTCTGCGCAAAGGTTACCAATTCATCTTCTAAGAAGGATCCCCGATATCGAATACCCACATACGAAAGAATGAGTGAGACGTCAAGCGCCATATGCCACTGCCCTCGAGTCCATTGCTCTGAATTTGCATAATATTCACCCCACCCAGGTAACAGGAACGAACGCCTTAGAGCTGCTGCTGGATTTTTCTGCTGGTTGATGTCATTATTTTCCCGCAAAAAAAGCTCCGCATTATTCCAAGGATTTTTTGATACCTCATTTGAGCGTAACGAGAGATTATTTCTCGTATCCATCCCAAAATTTTGAGTCTGGGCAAATGCTAATGGCGAAAGACCAAGCAAAAGAACGAGTACAATTACTGCACCCCCTGAACCCGTTTTTTGCTTGATTAGAAATTTCATTTATACTGCCATTTTTCGTTCTCTTCCCCAATGTCGCAAAATAGAAATACTAAAACCAATCATAAGTAAAAAGGTTCCAGCCCAGACAACAGATATCAATGGCTTTTTCTCTGCTACAATAAGTATCCATTCATCTTCTAATCCTTCTGGAAGCCCTATAATACTGAGCTCGATACTATCACTTTCAGGATCTAATTTTGTAAACCGAACGGACAGGTTATAGGCTTCTATTTCTACTGGGAAGGACGCCGTAAAACTTTGTCCATCTTCATTGTATACTGCAAACAAAGGCTCCAAA
The DNA here is from genome assembly GCA_002457365.1 of Rhodothermaeota bacterium MED-G12. Classification (GTDB taxonomy): domain Bacteria; phylum Bacteroidota; class Rhodothermia; order Balneolales; family Balneolaceae; genus UBA1275. The sequence goes on along the minus strand of NTKP01000015.1, from coordinate 29,019 downwards.
CTATACTTTGTATTACTAGGCAGGTGAACAAAATCGAGTTGTGCGCGGACTCCTACTCCTTTACCGGTTGGCACATTAGTTGAATCAACCATAATGAAATCATTAAATTGAAATGAGAACGGCCCTAGCTCTTTACTCTGCCCTCTGGTAAAACTAATCACTTGAGCTTCTTCATCAGAGGAAGTAGAATCCCCTTGGCCTGCCAGACTTGCTCCTAAGGAAGCCGTAGTAGAGTCTTGACTCAGACCAACTGGTTGGATTTGATTTGCCTTGGCATTACGGTTATTAACATTTTCAATGTATGAACTCCCAGCTACGTACAAATAAATATCATTTAGCCACCCAGTACGAACATCAGGATCAACCGACCACTGAATATTATCTTGGGTGGAAGTAGTTAGCATAGGATAAACTTCTGGGTTCATACCAAAACTTCGACCACTTTTTAAATCGGTAAAACTGAGCGCATAGGTTTGTTGGCCAGGCCTATTTTGATTATCAATGGTATAGCCACTATACAGAACCTCATAGCGTTTGTTAAGCACTTTGGGCTCGTTGAGCTTAAGCTCTAACATTTCGACCGTCTGCGAAACCGTGAATCCCTGTTCATCGGCTACTTCACCACTTAGTACACGTTCATTATAGTTGCTAGTCCGCTCATCGAGTAGTGGGCTGTTATAGGCCGATGAAAATAAAATACCCACTAACAATAGTCCGAAGCCCACATGAGTGGTCACTCCACCAATGAGTTTGGGTTGTTTTTTTGCCAATCGGAACAACACCCACAGATTCCCAATGATTGCAAAGAAACCTGCAAACAAGTAAATCATGTAATAAAAATTACGCACCTCATATACCATAATGGAGATAATAGTTGCAAACGAAGTGACTAAAAGAGGTTGGATTAATGCAGATGAAAGGGATTCTGCATCGTGTTTTTGCCAAAACAACATTTGACCAATAACCGTCATCAATGCCATGATGATAGCAATAGGCATACTCCAATCGTTGTAAAAACTTATTTCAGGTGGGGTAGGATTTTCATTAAACAGCAGTCCAATAATGGGAGAACTAGTACCCAGAATGATCACCGCACCAAGAATGAACAGCGCCATCGACCCAGATACCGTCATGAATTCCCTAGTCAATATACCATGTTCTTTGTTGGGGCTTGGGAGTTCTTTGTACCGATAGAAGAACATACCTAATCCAACAATGGTTATGACCAACATGAATACCAGGAGTTGATTGTATAAACCTAAATCCACAAAACTGTGAACCGAAGAATCTGCCAATATCCCAGAACGTGTTAAAAAAGTTTCATATACAATTGCAATGTAGGCCAGTATTGCGAACAAGAGCGATGATTTTTGCGCAATAGAGCTTTTTCGCTGGATAATCATTGTGTGAATGCCTGCAGTACCAAATAACCACGGTACTAATGAGGCATTTTCAACAGGATCCCAGGCCCAATATCCACCAAAGCTAAGTGTAATGTAGGCCCAATACCCACCCAAGAATATGGCGGTAAGCAAAGATAAATTCGCTCCTAATGTCCATGATAAGGCCGGCCCTACCCACTCATTATATTTTCTTTTCCATAAAGCGGCCATCGCAAAACAGTAGGGAATGGTCATCATGGCAAAACCAATGAATAGCACGGGTGGATGGATCATCATCCAGGGACTCTTTAGTAGATCATTTAATCCAGAACCATCTGCTGGTATAAAATTTGGGTTCGCCTGAATAAATGGTGCATTGGGCATTTCTTCTGCAATGGTACGGAACGGAGAAGCACCTAAGCTCAGAAAATCTGAATGCCAACCAGCAATCATTGATAGCAAAAAAACCTGGGTCAACGTCAAAAAAAACATGACGGGAGCTCGGTATGGCTCCCTAGTCCACTTAATCAACATAAATCCACTAATACAGGAAAAAAGTATCCATAACATGAAACTTCCTTCTTGCCCACCATAAAATGCTGACCACAAATACTTTGGAGCTAAATCAATACTAGTATAGTTAAATACATAGTAGTATTGAAACTGATGTTCGAATATCAACTTCACTAGCATGGCAGACGCCAGTAAAAGGAAAAGACCCTTTAAGCTAAAAAATAAATGACCCCATCGAATCATCTTTTCTTTGTCCTCACGGGAGGCAATTCCATAAAATACCAAACTAATGATCGAGCTAATAAACGAGGCGCTTATTAACCACTTTCCAATAATTCCTTCCATGATTAACGTCCTTGAACCCCAGCTGCTACGGGTTGGGTTCCATAACTATCTACATCGGTAGCATTGTATTTAGAAGGGCATTTCATAAGCATCTCGTCCGCATAGAAAACGTCATTCCTAAGCTCACCAATTACCACTAGACGATCTGCTTGCTCAAAGTTATTAGGTTTGGGCCGGCTATATACCACTTTTTTTACTTTTCCAGACTCATCCTTCATGTGGAAACTGAACTGCATCGTTTCTCTTGAAAACCCATACTCCATTTCGGGTTCCCAAGTACCTGGTACATGAGCAGTTTTTAATTTAGCTGCTTTTTCAAAGTCGGTATAAGTGCTGATACTCTCCCCAAAATTGTACAGGAGCAATGAGGTAAAGGCAATGATTGCAATGCTTCCAAAAATTAATTTAGGCTTCATTTGATGAATGATTTAATTGGTTTTCGAGCAAGGAGATTTTTTTATCTACACGAGTAAGATACACGATCAGCACCGTCCAAATAATTAAGGTAACCCCTAATACAACAAAAATGAGGTTGTTTGAACTCATAAAGCTCGCTAAGAATCCCTCCCCCTGATTAGCTGCAGCTATCCATTTATCTGAATATGCCTCGCTTAACGTATCCATGGGGGCAACGTCTATAGAGTCTTGAAACATACTCGTCACTAAAAATACTAGCTGAGTTAAGTACATAGTTTATATTGGATTTTTAGGTGATTGTTCTGAAATATATCTGACCCGATATGCTCGGTAAGTTATGTCGTATACCCAATACGATAAAGCGATGAAACCTATCATGGCTGGGTATAAGATAAACCTTAGTTCGTCAGCAGTAATTTCAGAAAAGGCTGGATTCCCATCCGCTCCTGGATGCAGGCTAATCAATTGACGTGGAACTACGTACAACAAAAATGGAATAGTACTTACTGCAAAAATATTATAAACGGCAGATATTCGCGCCCTTTTTTTGGGTTCGTCAAATGCAGATCTCAGCATGAAGTAAGCAACATAAATCATCAAGGCCAGTGCAGCCAAATTCATTTTGGGCTCGGCGAAAGTCCACCAGGTTCCCCAGGTGAACCGAGCCCATAATGAACCAGTCAAAAGTCCACAAACCCCAAAAATAACCCCTGTTTTAGCCGCTGCCTCCGCTTTAATATCGGCTAGCCAATCTGCTTTTCGTAGGTACGCTATACTATGAAACAGACTTATGAGAAACATGGCATACATAGCCATCCACATAGGCACATGGAAAAATAGGTTACGGGCGGTTTGCTCCAAGATGGGTATAAATGGGATCTTTATCAGGAACCCACCCACAATAACCAGACTCATCCAAATAATAATTTGATATTTCCAGAATTTCACAGAAGCATTTTTGAAGTTAATTTGAATACAAATATACTAAATCAGACCTTATTCTGCTCTTAAATTGGACATATTTTATAGTTCTTGTTAAATAATCATCCATTAGAATTTAAATAGAATTGAAAACTGCAATTCGTAATCCCGCTCCCATTCTTTAAGAGCTGTCTCACTCATTATTATTGAATTAGGTCAGTCCTTTTTGTACCCAATTACGCTCCCAATTGGCTACTGTTGCCAGCCACAATAATCCTGCTGCCATCAGGCCTACAGCATATAAGCTAATCAAGGTTTGAAGCGCTACAATTTGCCACTCCAGCAGCACTGATGCCACTACGACCGATAGCGAATTACCCAGGGTAAACAGCAACCACTCGGTACTGAACACTCGGCCTCGAAAGTTATCTTCGGATCTTTTTTGCAAAAGTACCGTAGAAGTGACCCAATTTGCTCCCGATGCGGCATGAGCCAACAAAACAAAGACGAACATCATCCACCAGACTTGGGTCAATCCTACCACCAAGTACATCGCACCTGACAATGCAATACTAGCCCCCATGACCACTACCCATTGCCGTTCATCGGTGTAATATTGCCGTGCTATAATAGGACCAATGCCAGTCCCGATTCCCCGGGCTGCGTACAACAATCCCAGACCAATGCTCCCCATTTGCAAAATACTATCACTCACCAATACCAACATGTAGACCAAGCCACCTAAAAATATAGTAGAAGTTCCTTTAGCTACCGCTGGGCGAAGAATTTGATGATTATCGCGTAGATAACGAATGCCTAGTACAATGTCAGTACCAATATTTTGACGAATATCTTCCCAGAATGATGGCTTTTTTTGCCCTTTCACATAGTTACTGCACCGCACTTCTTGTGGAATGACCGCCCGATAAATAAACCAAGCTGAGACCAAATAGGTGAAGGCATCTAAAATAAAAACACCCTCCACACCGATCCATTCAGTAGCAAAACCACCTATCGCCATGCCTGAGGTAAAAATTATACTCCAAGTAGCCGTCGATATAATGTTGGCATCAACTAAGCGCTCAGGTGGGGCCACATTAGGAATAGAGGCTGTTTTAGCGGGTTCAAAAATAGCTGAAAGCATCATCTGAAACCCCGTCAGCGCATAGGCTAACCATAGAAGGCTTTCCTGTTGAACGAGTAGCATAAGGAGCAAACTTAAGGCTCGACCTCCATCACATATAATCATGAGTATGCGGCGATTAAAGCGATCCGTCAGATAACCAGCAATGGGTGAGAATAATGCTAAACTCAGCATCTTAACTATGATCACTAAGCCTAACAAGAACTCCGAATCGGAGTATCTTTGCACCAAAGCATACAGCGCCAAAAGACCAAACCAATCCCCAAAATTAGATATTGCCTGCGCAATCCATAATCTGCGAAAGGAAGGGTACTCTTTTATGAGCTCTACAAAGGGAGTAAACGCCTGCCTAAAAGACTTTTTGGGCGTTCTAGCATCCACCATAATTTATTCTACCCCGGTTGATCCAAAGCCGCCATGGCCTCGCTGAGTTTGGTCTACCTCACTAGTCTGAACAATCTCTGCCTGATGTATTTTTTGCACCACCATCTGAGCCATTCGGTCTCCATGTTTGACCGTAAATGCTTGCTGACCGTGATTTATAACAATGAGATGAATTTCTCCTCGGAAATCGGAATCAATAGTTCCTGGACTGTTTACCATGGTTATTCCATGCTTAATTGCTAGACCACTTCGAGGCCGAATCTGAACTTCATAACCCTGCGGAATGGCCATTATTAAGCCGGTAGGCACTAAGGCACGCTCTCCTGGCGCTAACGTGATTTCCTTCGTTAAGGCTACCCGAACATCCATACCAGCAGCTTCCTGCGTCTGATAAGAGGGTAACGGAAGGTCCTTTGCATGGGGCAATTGAATACACTTGATTATGGGGTTTTCCATCGCATTTGTTTCCGTCTGTGGTTTATCCATCGCATTTGGTTCTATCAGTGGTTTTAGGTCCTTCAATTTCTCACTCCATGCCCTGCCGAATAGCTTGGCCTGAATTTCCTTTTCGATATTCAATCAGTTTTACAACAGCACTGCCTAAGAACATTTTAACCCTCGCTTCCAATGGAATCCTTAGATCATCCTGTCCAAAAAAAGCTACAAAGCGACCACTAAATCCAAATGGCCCAACTATATCAACAGTGCGCCCATTGGTTTTATAGGTTGCTATTGGTTCCTCAAATACCTCATACGCTCGCATTTCGGTGGCTGAGCTATGATCAAAATCAAGATAGCCGAGCTGTTTGCTTACATATACTGGCAATTCCGTATTCGCCCCACCACCGGCAAACAAACGCGAATAAACAAACACAATGTGCCCAGCCGTAGCCGGCTCCACTAAGGAAAGCTCTCCTGTGGTTTCATCTTCTTCTTTATAGAACACCTGCTCATTATCTCTATCAAAACGGTACACAATTTCATCCCATTCCTCTTCGTCCACATTATCCTTCCAAAAAAGACTGCTCACTGGCAAGCCTTCTTCGTTGACATAAAATAGGGTGTGAAACTCATCCAGTTCATAGCCAATCAAAGGGAGCCGGTCGTTCGATATCATCCGTGTTAGTAAGTGATTATGCACCCGCCCATTATATACCGTATCAGGTAAAATACTCACCTCTACCCATCCTAGGGTAAAAAATCCATAGCTTACCTCATACCTAAACCACTCTCCAGCACTCAAAATATCTGGCACACTGGGTTGTCCCTTGGCTAATATTCCCTCGAGCTTGGGTTCATACGTTTCTGGTTCCTGTGTTTCGAGTTCAGATTCATGAATCTGCTGCTCAAAATAAGGCACGGAAGCTACTGCTTGCGTCATATACAACAAAGACAATACCGCCATAAGAGACAAACGAAAAACAGCCTGCCTCGTATCGATCAACCCGAATAAAGATGCTTTTTTAGTCCAGTAATTCATGTTGTTTTGCAAATTGTTCAAATGCTTCCTCATCAAAACCCACCAAAACTGACTCTTCTAGTACTAATATTGGGCGTTTGAGCATACTTTGGTGCTGGTGAACCAGCTCGAACAATTCCTCATCGCTTAGATTTTTATCCTTGATTTCTAACTTTCTATAGGTAGTACCGCGGGTATTTACGAGCACATCGACGCCAACCTTATAGGCCAAATCAGAGATTTCATCTTTAGATAGAGGTTCTTTTTTAACATGGACAAATTCATAGGTAATACCTTTTTCCTCTAGCCAAGAACGTGTATCTTTAATTTTATTGCAGTTGGGAATGCCGATAAGATATAGCATGATGAATGTGATTAAATTAATTGCTTCCGTAAAATACGGGTCGGTTCGTCTAAAACCCACACTTAATATCACCAAACCAATGAAAAGCATTAACCGTTTATTACTTCCCATTTTTTTTCTAATGCTTGGGCTAATGCTTACTAGCTGCCAACAGGACAGTGCTCAGCAGCAATTTGAGGCAGAAGCCTATGGACCGGCCGAGGGCTACACTGAAACGGATTTACAACAAAATGTACTCTCTCAAGATAAACAAGATTGGAGAGTATCACCCTATTACGAAGGATTAATTCGAGTACTTCCCCTTTTCCCGAATCCAATAAACTACGGCGGGACGGCCTACTTAGAAATGACTCTTAATGGCGCTCCCGTTCAGTCCTACGTAGAATTGGGATATTTAAATTTTAATAACCGATGGATTCCCCTTCAACAAGAAACTGTTAGTTCGGAGTTTGAGTTGGTTACCTTTGTGATTGATTCACGGAATTTTGGTTCTAGTGCCGAATTAGCTCGTGGTCTGCATCGACTGCTTCTTTACGACGGAAACCAGCGACTGATTACCTATGGCGACATTTTTATTCAATAACTTTCTTTTACTATAGAATGAGAAAATTATATGCCTCTGAAATCGAGGTACTTTCTCGACTTATTTTCCCCGAACCCTACGATGTGCTGTTGGAAGAAACAGGACTCCCACCAGGTGCGCTCAGAGATGATTTAATTACACTCATCAATTTTCGATTAATCGAAGTTTGGCAAAGTGGGTCAGTGGAAATTAATCGCGCAACTTCTTATGATTCAGACCATATTGAAGGGTATACCTTCAGAGCTACGGCAACGGGTTTAAAACATATTCGCAAATAAATTCCCACGTGAAACAGCAAATTAGCTATAAAAACGAGCATATAAACCTTGAAATCGGCCCTTCTGAAGGGATGGCCCAAGTGAACGGGGAACATTGTGAATACGAATTTACCGAACATAACGGGCGCTTTTATTTTCGCGTTGGAACACGGCAATGGATTCTTGCCAATGTAAAAGTAGAAGGAACCCAAATCCGTTTTGACATCGATGGACAACCCGTAGAACTACAGGTAAAAAACGAACAAGCTTTATTACTTGAAACACTTGGGATGAAGGCAGAGCTGGAACAATCCGCCGGAGATATCAAGGCTCCTATGCCAGGTAAAGTACTTTCCATTGATGTTCAACAAGGAGATCAGGTCCAAAAGGGTGACACCTTATTAGTGCTCGAAGCCATGAAAATGGAAAATGAAATTAAAGCACCCATTCAAGGGCGGGTAAAAACTATTCAAGTGGAATTAGGACAGACCATAGAAAAACAAACCTTATTAGCGGAGTTAGAATAATTTGGACAAATTTATTGTAAAGGGGCCTACCCCATTGAATGGAGACATTGCCATTAGTGGTTCTAAAAATGCGGCATTACCTCTTTTAGCTGCGGCTTTACTGGCCGATGAACCCGTGATCTTAGAAAATGTTCCTCGGCTACAGGACATCTATACGTTTAACAACGTATTACGTGTGGTTGGTGCACAGGTTCAGTTTCAGGATGCCGACAATCGAGTGATCATCGACCCTTCTAACGTTAATTATCTAGAGGCACCTTATGATTTGGTTAGAAAAATGAGAGCCTCATTTTACATGCTCGGAGCTTTGGTGGGTAAACATGGCTATGCCAAAGTATCCATGCCTGGTGGTTGTGCTTGGGGTCCACGTCCGGTGGACTTGCATTTGAAAGGCTTGGAGGCGATGGGTATTTCAATTAGCTTGGACAAAGGGTATGTAATTGCCAAAGCTGGAACAAGCGTTCCTGGTGGTCGGTATAGGCTAGAACCAAGTAGTGTTGGAGCAACCATTAACTTACTTCTTGCTGCGGTTCTTCGAGCCGAGTCTTTTACCATTGAAAATGCGGCAAAGGAACCGGATGTAGTTCAATTATGTACGGTATTAAACTCAATGGGGGCTAACATTAGTGGTGTAGGCAGCGATACTTTGACCATTAAGCAAGTCCGGACACTCTCTGGAGGTACTTTCCGAAATGACCCTGACAGAATTGAAGTGGGAACCTTTATGATTGCTGCGGCTATGCTCCCAGGTTCTTCGCTTCGTTTGATTGGCTGTAATGCCGAACACTTAGGTGATTTCCCTAATTTGCTTCGCCAAACAGGAACCAAGGTCGATGTGGAGGGTGAAGTCATTTCGGTTCAAGCGCCTGACATCCTTAAACCCGTGAGTATAACCACCGATATTTACCCAGGCTTTCCTACCGACCTCCAAGCACAATGGGCGACTATGCTTACACAGGCTCATGGAGATTCAACGGTCACCGATACGGTCTACTTTGATCGTTTTAGTTATGTCCCAGAACTCAGTCGCCTTGGAGCCCAGATGAAGTTGACGAAGAATACCGTACATATACAAGGACCCAAGGTGTTGGAAGGTGCCTCTGTGATGAGTACAGATTTACGCGCAAGTGTTAGTTTAGTATTAGCAGGTATGGCGGCTAAAAATACTTCTGAGATTTTGCGTATATACCATCTAGACCGAGGGTACGAAAGTTTAGAGGATAAACTAAATGCGGTTGGGGCCAAACTAAGTAGAGCCCAAGAATAAATTTACTTTAGTGCCACATTGACTGTATATTGAACGTGAAGCAATTCAAGTTGTGAACATGCCTTTCTATTTTAACAGAAACATCGCATTTCACATCGTTAACACGAATATTTCACTATAAATGGTACGGTTCAGTTCTTACAACACGGGTACTTTGGTACTTATGATGCTGTTGATTCGCGCGCAGAAAAGCGTTACGGACCTACTTTATTTACTTACCGCTGCTCTCAAAGCAGCAACCACAACACTAAGCTCACCCAATTCCGAGCATAGTCCAAACCAAACAAATTTAACAAGGGCATCTGCCCAACCAACGACCTGTACATCTAGAAAGATGAATTCAGCAGACCAAATAGCGATTGATAAAGATGATCTATGGCGAAGAATTCAACCCTTGGTTAACCAAGCTCGTTGGTGTTTAACACTGAATTTCGATGAAAAATCAAATCATAATACACTCTTCCGGCAATCAAAACCGGATTGCGCTCCTAGAGAATGGAGAATTAGCGCAGCTCTTTATAGAATCAGAGGAAAATCAACGTACCGTAGGCAATATATATGTAGCACGTGTCCATAAGGTAATGAGTGGCATTCGTGCCGCCTTTATTGACATGGGCACACCGAAAGATGCCTTCTTGCATTTTTCAGATGCCGGAGATCATTTAGACGAGTACATAAGCATGCTGAATGGCCCTAAAGCCATTCCTAAACACATGCACAGTACCCTATCCAAAAAAGAGGAAATGACGAATTCAGATCGTCAAGTACTCGCAGGCAAAATACTTAAAACAGGTCAAAAATTACTTGTTCAAATCGTAAAAGAGCCGATCGGATCTAAAGGGCCAAGGGTATCCACCGATATAACTATTGCCGGTCGTTTTCTTGTTCTCATACCTATGGGCGATTATATCGCTGTTTCAAAGCGTATTAGCAACTACAAGGAACGTCGCCGCTTAAAAGGGATTTTAAATGGGATGGTCCCCGATGGATTTGGGGTTATAGTCCGAACCGTAGCCCAAGACCAAGAACAGGAGGCTATTGAGGAAGATTTACGTACCGTACTTAAAAAATGGGAAACATTAGCCGAGCGTCTTGAAGATGCAGAACCACCTAGTTTACTATACAACGATTTAGACATGACCGAGAGTCTAATTCGAGACTTATTTGCCAAAAATTATGACCGGGTTCTCGTAGACGACCCCAAAATGTTCAAGCAGATAAAAAGTTATGTGCAGCAAATTGCTCCTCAAATGATGCCTAATGTTGAATTGTTTAAGGGTAAGGAGCATATCTTTGACCATGTGGGTATTAGCGAGGATGTGAATTCCATTTTTAACCCACGAGTTCGAATGAAAATGGGGGGCTATCTAATTTTTGAGCAAACCGAAGCCATGTATGTGGTTGATGTGAATTCAGGTCCCTATGCCGCTAAGCAAAAGCAGGAAGATAATTCATTAAAGACCAACTTAGAGGCAGCCCGAGAAATCGCCAAACAGCTACGATTGCGAGATATTGGCGGAATCATTGTCGTTGATTTCATTGATTTAAAAGACGAAAAAAATCGAAAGAAAATTTATGATGAATTAAAAAAGGAATTCAGAAAAGACCCCGCTAAGACAAATATTATTGGAATGAGTGATTTTGGTCTTGTACAAATAACCAGACAACGTATTAGGCCATCGGTAATTAACTCCGTATCGAATGCTTGTCCTATGTGTGGTGGATCGGGTAATGTTGTTACACAAGATACCATACTTACGGATATCGAAAGTTGGATTAGCAAATTCAAGCATTCCACAAGTTACCGGGCTATAGATCTGTATGTAAACCCCTACCTAAAAAGCTATCTAACTAAGGGTGTTTTTAGTACTCGTTGGAAATGGATGACGAAGTATCATGTTCGTGTTACTTTAATTGGTGATGATAAAATATCCTTAAACGAATTTCACGTTACCCTAGCAGGCTCAGAAATTGACATTACCGATGCTGTACTCCAAGGAGCTTCCCTAGACGAACTGCTTGAAAAGCATGAATTAGAAGAACTAAAGGTCAATAAACCCGACCCAGATCAATTGGAATACACAAAAAAAAACCGATCGGGTAACGGGAGTAGTAACCGTAATAGTGGCCCCAAACATCCTAGAGGGAATGGTCGATCTAGTTCGTCAAAAAATACAACTAAATCTAACGACCGTACTACACCAAATAATCGCTCAAATGGTAAAGATTCTAACGAATCTAGGAATGGCAACTCAAAGGTTACCGTTGTGCTTAAAAAGGATCAGCCTGAGGAAGTATAATAGGTTGACCTTTGAATCAATGTGTACCTAAACTTTTTGGGATGGTACACTCGAACCAGTCGTTCAGGAAATTTTAAAGCTTGATACAACTTTGATGTTCCCCCATTTTACTTGCGATAAATAATCTTGAAACGCTGCTAAGAATGATCTTTTATTAAATATTTATTATGTCAACATTTCAACTTCACGCAACTACTGTAGTAGGTATTATTCACAATGGAAAAGCGGCTATTGGTAGTGATGGGCAGGCCACCTTGGATAAAACCGTTATGAAATCAACGGTAAAAAAAGTACGCAAAATTGGTCAGGGGACTATTTTGGCTGGTTTTGCAGGTTCTACTGCTGACGCCTTTACCCTATTCGAACGTTACGAGGAAAAGCTAAGTGCATACAACGAGAATATGCAACGAGCAGCCGTTGAACTAGCCAAGGACTGGCGTAAGGATAAATATCTACAGAAACTTGAGGCACTCTTAGTTGTCATGAATAATGATCATGCCCTCATCATTTCCGGTCAAGGAGACGTCATTGAACCTGATGACAACATCGTGTGTATTGGAAGTGGAGGCAGTTATGCCCTATCTGCGGCACGAGTAATGGTTAAACATGCTCCTGATCTTAGCGCACGAGATATGGTCGAAGAGTCACTTCGAATAGCAGCCGACATCGATATATACACCAATCATAACCGTACCATTTTAGAGCTTTAGCAATGAAAAAGGCCATGCACTTAACACCTCAGCAAATTGTAGCCGAGCTGGATGAGTACATCATCGGGCAAAAAGCGGCAAAACGATCCGTTGCCATAGCCCTTCGAAATAGATGGCGCAGAATGAATGCCGATCCTGAAATTCGCGAAGAAATTGTTCCTAATAACATACTTATGATTGGTCCAACTGGGGTTGGGAAAACGGAAATTGCACGGCGTTTAGCTAAGCTTGCCATGGCACCATTTATCAAAGTAGAAGCCTCTAAATTCACTGAAGTGGGCTACGTTGGCCGCGACGTAGAATCCATGGTTCGAGATTTAACTGAATTCGGAATTACGATGGTTAAAACCGAGATGCAGGAACGCGTAAAAGGAAAAGCCGCAGAACAAGCGCAAGAACGAATTCTAGATATACTTATCCCACCTCTAAATTCCAAAGGCCTTGGCTTTGGCAACGCTACTAAACGCGCTAATACCGAGGCAGAACCAAGCTCAGTAACGCAACAAGGCACCCCTCCTAGCTCCGATGAAGAATTAAATCAACGAACTCGAGAACGGTTTCGTGAAAAATTGAACAATGGGGAGTTAGACGATCGAACGATAGAAGTAGAGGTTAAAAAATCTACTTCGCCTACTATGCAGGTATTTGGCCCTGGCGGCATGGAAGAAATGGGCATAAATTTACAAGAAATGCTCGGAAATCTAAGTGGAAAGGGCAAAACTACTAAACGAAAAATGACCGTGGCCGAAGCCCGTGATATTCTGGTCGATGAAGAAGCCGAAAAGCTAATCAATCACGACGATGCCATTCAAGAAGCGTTGGAACGAGTTCAAAAACAGGGCATTATATTCATAGATGAAATTGACAAAATTGCTGTATCCAGTGCAGGTAGCAAAGGTGGCCCGGATGTAAGCAGGCAAGGGGTACAACGAGATTTACTTCCAATTGTTGAAGGTAGTACGGTGAATACCAAGTATGGCTTGGTAAAAACAGATCACATTTTGTTCATTGGATCGGGCGCTTTTCACGTAGCCAAACCATCTGACCTCATTCCTGAACTTCAAGGTCGATTTCCAATTCGTGTTGAATTAAACTCGCTGAGTGAGGGAGATTTTTACAACATATTAAGTCAGCCAAAAAATGCTTTGACTAAGCAATATGAGGCTATGCTTGCATCAGAAGGGGTTCATATATCGTTCACCGATGAGGCAGTAAAAGAGTTAGCCCGGATTGCAGCAGAAGTCAATGAGCAAGTTGAAAATATCGGAGCTAGACGACTTCACACAATTATGTCGTCACTTTTTGATGAATTATTATTTGCCGTTCCAGATGACATTAAGGAAGGAAACATTACTATCGATAAAGACTATGTGAACCAACAACTCGAAAGCTTGGTTAAAGACAAAGACTTAAGTCAGTATATACTTTAAAAGAAGTTCTTTTTTTTGTATTTAGATACAGTTTATTATCATTGTTCTTATTCACTTGGAAGTACTTATTTATTCAAAAAAATATTCATCCATAGAACTGTTGATCAGTGTAACCCAATATGACCTTAAAACGAATTATTGTGCCTAATATATTCATCACCCTCCTTCTTGTTTTCTTAAGCCTTAGTGGCATTGATCCCGTTATTCAACCCAAAGATGATCATACTAAGAACCTTAGAAAATATGTAGAGGCTCAACAACGGATACTTCAAAACTATTTTGGCGAGCCAGACTTGAATGAAATGATCAGCAGTAGTATTCGGTACATGGTGAGTGAGCTCAATGATTCATCTTTAACCATTACAGGAACGCCTATTGACACCGCACAGGTGTTCACATCTATAAATTCACTTCGCAGTTCATACGAAACCTTTGAGCAGGCTTACCTCTACATTGCAAATACAGTGGATTCAGTTGATATGTACAAACTCACAGAAGAAGCCTTACGAGGCATGTTTGCTACATTAGATCCGCACTCGGTATACATTGAGCCAGAAATTAGCGCGGTAGATCAAGAAAATTTTGCAGGTAAATTCCAAGGAATAGGCGTTCAATTTAACATTATCCAGGATACCATTACCGTGGTATCTGCCATAGCTGGGGGCCCAAGTGACCAGCTTGGTATCATTTCAGGTGATCGCATTATTGAAATTGAAGATAGCTCAGCCGTCGGCTTTGACAATGACATGGTTCAGAAAGCTTTACGTGGAGAAAAAGGAACCAGAGTGAAGGTGGGTATTGTACGCCCAGGCGTTGATGGTATTCAGTATTTCACCATTACTCGAGACGACATACCCATTTACACTGTAGATGCGTCGTATTTACTGGATGATGAGACTGGCTACATCAAAATCAATCGGTTTGCCGCTACTACGCACGATGAATTCATGCAAGCTATGGATGAGCTTAAAGGCGAAGGAATGGAGCGACTTGTGTTAGATTTACGTGGTAATCCAGGTGGATACCTTGGCCAGGCTATTGCCATTGCTGAAGAATTTTTTCCTGCACAAACACCCCTGCTCTCAACAGTTAGCAGACATTCACGCTTCAACCAGTCTTATTCTTCCAGAAAAAATGGGGTATTCGTAAACAAACCAGTTATTGTTTTGGTAGATGAAGGCTCCGCCTCTGCAAGTGAGATTGTTTCCGGGGCCATTCAAGATCATGATCGGGGCTTAGTAGTAGGCCGCAGAACCTTTGGCAAGGGTTTGGTCCAACAGCAGTACCAATTGGTAGATACCAGCATGGTAAGAGTTACTATTTCAAGGTACTTGACTCCCTCTGGCCGACTTATTCAGAAACCCTTTACCGAGGGTGGTGGAGAAGAATATGCCTATGAAATTTACCGTCGAGATGATAGTGCGAAAAACGATGCCATAGAATTTGTTGATCATATTCCGGATTCATTAAAGTACCGAACTACTGCAGGTAGAACTGTGTATGGTGGAGGGGGAATTGTACCCGATTATATCATTGAGGCAGATACCACACGCTCAGCGTATATGATTAATTTTGCCCTTAGAAAACGGGCTTCATTTGAATCTGTTCGTAACTATCTCGACACTAAAGGCGATGAATTCCGCAGTGAATGGGAGAATAATTTTGAAGCTTATCGAACCGATTTTAGCTGGTCAGAAGAGGAATTAACAGCCTTCAAAAATCTACTCGAAGACAAGGGTATGGTTGAAAAAAATAACTTGAGCGAACCTGAATTCAAAAATGACTCTCTCTTTATCTATCCCGGTTATTTCGACGAGGTTGCATGGATGGCTGAGGGACGTATGAAAGCTGAACTTGCAAGGCAGGTCTGGGGATTACCCTACTTCTACCCTATCGTTAATGATGTATTTGATTCTACCTTGGACGAAGCTAAAACCTTATGGAATGCAGTTGACCGCTTAGGCAAGTTAGCAGCTGGCACTTTGCCTCTAGATAAAGCTTCTAAGATGTAGTCGGCGATAGCTGGGAGGATTGCTGGAAGGGCATCTCTATATACCGTATAGGAACAATCTATATGAAGTACTTTCTTGTGCTACCCAAATTACCCTATCTTAAGTAAGAAATAAGGTAGTGTAATGATCACATGTTCATCCTACCCACAACACATATATTTAATTATTACGCTCATGGCAGCAACTCATTTAACCAAGCAAAGCTTTTTAGACAAAGTTTTTGATTACGAAAACAATTCAGAATGGACGTTTAAAGGTGATAAACCGTGTATCATCGATTTCTATGCCGATTGGTGTGGTCCTTGTAAAATGGTTGCGCCAATAATGGAAGAATTATCCAACGAATATGCAGGTGAGGTCGATATATACAAAATTGACACCGAAGCTGAGCAAGAACTAGCCGCTGTATTCGGTATAAGAAGTATTCCTTCCATCCTTTTTGTACCTACTGATGATCAACCTCAAATGGCTATGGGAGCATTACCTAAGCACACGTTCAAAGAAGTGATTAGGGACAAGTTTGGAGTTGCAGAACCAACCAACTAGTCGAGTTACACATTGATACCCTGGCCGGTTATGCGCGAGGATATCGAATGGATTCTACCATCTCCTGAACTTCTTCAGGGGGATCTGGAAAAATCATCCCGACAGCCAGTGATACAACTAGGTTAATGAGCATTCCAAAAGTTCCAATGCCTTCAGGTGAAATACCAAACCACCAATACTCTGGTGTGTTGTATTCAGGATAGAGGAGCTTAAAGAATCCGATATAAGCTAAAGTGAACAGGAGCCCTACAATCATACCAGCAATGGCTCCCTCCCTGTTCATTTTTTTATAGAAAATCCCAAGAATGATAGCCGGAAAAAATGAGGCCGCAGCTAGCCCAAAGGCTATGGCAACAACCTCTGCTACAAAGCCTGGTGGATTAATCCCAAAATACCCTGCCACTAACACTGCAAAACCAGCCGCAATCCGGGCATAGAGTAGTTCTTTTTTGTCGGATATGTCAGGGTTAAATTGCTTTTTAATTAAGTCATGAGAGACGGAAGTAGAAATGACCAACAGTAATCCAGCCGCAGTCGAAAGGGCAGCAGCCAAGCCACCTGCTGCAACAAGTGCCGCCACCCAATTAGGTAAACCAGCAATTTCTGGATTGGCCAATACCATGATATCTCTATCAACATAAAGCTCATTTTCCGTTGAGGTTAAGGGATTAAGAAGGGTGACTTCCCCATACTCTCCCCTAACTATTTCGCCATTACTGCGATTTATTTCTGGACTACCCACTATGGCTTGACCCGGAGCATAGGTAATTCGACCATCTCCATTTTTATCTACCCAATTGAGAAGTGCCGTTTCTTCCCAGGTTGTGAACCATTCCGGCATCTGATCATAGGGTTGCTCGTTGACGGTTGTAATAAGATTGGTTCTCGAAAAAACAGCTATAGCAGGGGCAGTGGTATACAAGATGGCAATAAAAATTAGCGCATACCCCACTGAAATCCTTGCATCTTTAACCTTCGGGACTGTAAAAAAGCGTACAATAACATGTGGAAGCCCTGCGGTGCCTACCATTAATGCCACGGTTATAAAAAATATATCCTGCATGCTTTTTGTTCCGGATGTATATGCTGCAAAACCCAATTCAGTGTGTAATTGGTCCAGTTTATCCAATAGATACATATCCGACCCATCCACTAATTTTGAACCAAAACCTAATTGAGGTATAGGATTACCCGTAAGCTGAGCCGATATAAAGAAAGCAGGTACCATGAAAGCAAATATCAATACACAGTACTGAGCTACCTGAGTATAGGTGATACCTTTCATCCCACCCAATACAGCATACATAAATACAATGGCCATTCCGATAATAACTCCCCAAAAAATATCTACTTCTAGAAATTTTGAAAACACCAATCCTACTCCACGCATCTGTCCAGCTACGTAGGTGAAGGAAACGATTAAGGCACAAATAACAGCCACAGTACGTGCTATTTGTGAGTAGTACCGGTCTCCAATAAAGTCGGGGACCGTAAACTTGCCAAATTTCCTTAGGTAGGGTGCTAAGGTTAAGGCTAAAAGTACATACCCACCGGTCCAACCCATTAAATACACAGCGCCATCATACCCCATGAATGATATAAGGCCAGCCATAGATAAAAAACTAGCCGCTGACATCCAGTCTGCAGCCGTTGCCATCCCATTGGTTAATGGATTTACCGTTCCTTTTGCTACATAAAATTCCGAGGTACTCGAGGCTTTAGACCATATTGCGATTCCAATGTATAGACTAAAAGTAATCCCAACAAAAATGTATGTCCACAACTGAACACTCATGGGCCCTCCTCCACTTCCTGAACCCCAAAACGGATATCCAGTTTATTCATGAGATAAACATAGACGAAAATGAGAATCACAAAGACGTATATAGATCCTTGTTGGGCAAACCAAAATCCTAATTTGAAGCCCCCAATTTGAATGTCATTTAACGTGGGTGCCAACAGTATGCCAAACCCATAAGACACAACGAACCATATTGAAATTAGAATAAGGACATATCGAATATTGATTGCCCAGTATTCCTTTAAATTGTGATTATTCATACAACCATTTAGTTACTAAACCGATCTTTGAAGTATCCACTATTTCCAGAAACATATCAACCCGAAATTTTCAAACCCCAGAGGACAGAATGTGCATAATTTTTAGCTAGTTAAAAGATTAACTATGTTGTTTTTTTAGTTCCGAAAACTGATGGTGAATCCAACAACCTCGAGACCAAATTCATGAAAAAAATCGTACTCTTGAATCCCTTGTTATACGTTCTAACGCTGTGTATAAATCTGCAGGAGCTAAAGGCTAATCAATCGGATTCCTTACTATTTGTTGTACGAATAGATGACATTCTTTCAAGGAATATGTCCATACTACCCCGTTCCATTCTACCTTTAGAGGATGCCTTAGCTAGTCGAGGGGCCAAAGCGACATGGGGACTTATGCCGCATCGTCTTTTAGAAGCAGCCAATGCAGATGGTCAATTGGCAAGTGAAATTAAACAAAGTCACAGGAACGGTCACGAAATAGCCCAACATGGCCTTATCCATATTTGCCAAATTTGTGGACAAAGTAGTCATGAAATGTATTGCACCATACATAAACGAGCTCTTAGTTATGGACAACAAGAGCAACTTATTCTAGAAGGTGTCCAAATAATGAAGGATTCTTTAGGTATTAAGCCTACAAGTTTTATACCTCCTGGACATGTATATGATGCAACCACCAAAGCTGTGTTGGCAGATCTTGGCTTTCCCGTTATTTCTACTTCGGGTACACTCGGTCAAAGTCACCAAAACTTGTATGATATACCTATTAATGCTGAATTCACTTGGGCATTAACCCAACAAAACTATGCAGAGAATTTAGCTAAAGCCATTCAAGAAATTAAGCAAGAGCAAAAACATTCGGGCATCTATGTACTTATGATGCACGATCCCTTTATCCGTGCTGGGTATAAAAATGCCATTACATTGAGGTGGATGGGGGCCTTGTTAGACTCATTGAATACCTATTATGGAAGCCGCATACAGTACAATACACTAACTGAAGCTGCAACAACCATTGAATCAGGACTCAGTACAAGTACTACAGAGGATGACCGTTATTCAACGACTCAACCTGATAGGATTTCCCTACTACCAAACTACCCAAATCCCTTTAACCCTACTACTATGATTGGATTTTATTTACCTAAAGAAAGCCCAATCAGTATATCGGTAGTTACGATGGAAGGTATAAAAATCGAGTTAGTTTCGAATCAACTATACCCATCTGGGGAGCATTGGGGCCCTATTAATTTACAGCATACGGCCTCTGGTAATTATCTTCTGCTTGTGCAAAGTAATACCGGAAGTAGAAGTAGGGTTATTAGCCTTATAAAATGATACATAAAAAAAACCCCAACTAGCATTCAGCTAGTCAGGGTTTATCCTGTTTCTCCATGAAAGAAAACGTTCTAGTGAATCCTCCAGTGTTTAGCTACAACCAGAAGTTGATCCACATGTAATACATTTCAGACACGTTCCATTACGAACCATTGTCATGCTACCACACTCTACACAAGCATCTCCTGTGTAGCCTAATTGCTTAGCCTTCTCGTAGTCACTTTCGTATCCTGATTTTGCAGCAGAAGCACTACTTGTTGCAGTGGCTTCAGGTGCGGGACTACTGACTGGAGCAACGGTAGCTACAGGCTCGGTTACAGGTGCTGGTGCCTGTGCGATGGTTTGATCTGGTGCAATTGGTTGGTTGGTATCGTAGCTCGAATCTGATCCTATGGCTTTCAAATTTCGCATGTGAATATCATCCACAGGAACATGAGCCAAATCTTCGCGTCCCAGATAGGTTACAGCCAACTCCCGGAAAATATAATCTATAACTGAGGTAGACATTTTCACGTGAGGATTCCCATTAACCATACCACTCGGTTCAAACTTTGTGAATACAAAGGCATCTACAAATTCTTCGAGAGGCACCCCGTGTTGGAGTCCCAAAGAAATAGAGATAGCAAAACAGTTTAATAGGCTACGGAAAGCAGCTCCTTCGCGATGCATATCAATGAAAATTTCACCTAGTTGTCCATTTTCGTACTCACCAGTGCGAAGGTAGACGCTCTGCCCACCTATTTTCACTTTTTGGGTGTAGCCCTCACGACGGAATGGGAGTCGTTGCCTACGAGCCACATACTTGTGTATAATTCGCTCAGCTACCTCAACCACTTTGCTTTGTGCTTCAGCAGTAGCCATATCAACAGTATCTTGCACCTCATCCTCAATTTCTTCAAGTACATCAGCCATACTATTAAGCGGCTGGCTCAATTTAGAACCATCCCGGTAGAGTGCATTTGCCTTTAACATCATTTCCCATGACATCATATACGCTTTTTTCATATCCTCAACAGTTGCCTCATTCGGCAAGTTAATGGTCTTGGATATTGCTCCGGACAAGAATGGCTGTGCAGCAGCCATCATACGGATGTGACCCTCGGCCGAAATATACCGGGTTCCAGTTCTTCCACACTTATTTGCACAGTCGAAGACGGCTAAGTGCTCATCTTTTAAGTGAGGAGCCCCTTCTACCGTCATTGTTCCGCAAACATAATCATTTGCATCCTGAATTTGCTCTCGGCTAAATCCCAGGTGACGTAACATATCAAAGGTGAAATCATTGAGGTGCTCATCGGTCAGTCCTAAAACATCTTTACAGAACTCTTCACCTAAAGTGAAGTGATTGAACGCAAATTTGATATCAAAACTGCTCGGCAAGGCCGCCTCAATCGCACTTAACTGATCCGCCCCAAAGCCTTTTTCAGCAAGACTTTCCGGGTTAATGTAAGGGCAGCCCTCTAAAGTGGCATATCCTTTGGCAAAATTGATGATTTCCTTGGATTCTTTATCACTGTATCCAAGGGTTTTTAACGCACGAGGTACACTCTGATTAATAATTTTGAAGTACCCACCCCCTGCTAATTTTTTGAATTTTACCAAGGCAAAATCAGGCTCAACACCAGTGGTATCGCAATCCATGACCAAACCGATGGTTCCTGTCGGTGCCAGTACCGTTACTTGGGCATTACGATATCCATGCTTCTCCCCCTTTTGAACGGCTGCATCGGCTGTTTCACGAGCTGCGCTTAACAGGTAGTCTGGGCAAAAAGCCTCATCAATACCCAACGGAGTTACAGTGAGTCCTTCATAGGCCTCGGCTGATTCATTGTAGGCAGCACGGCGATGATTTCTCATCACTCGTAACATATGTTCTTTGTTACGCTCATAACCTTCGAATGTTCCTAACTCACCGGCTAATTCCGCTGAAGTTTCATAGGCCTTCATATGCATAATAGCAGTAATGGCACCTGCCGTAGCAACACCTTCTGGGCTGTCATAAGGAATACCCTGTACCATCAAAGCAGCACCGATATTCGCGTAGCCAAGCCCGAGAGTTCTGAACACATATGAAAGCTCAGCAATCTCTTTAGAAGGGAACTGGGCCATTAGTACTGAAATTTCAAGTACAGTAGTCCAAAATCGTGATGCAGATCGTATGGATTCCACATCAAAGGTTGTGCAGCTCTCATCGGTGAAAAATTTCATGAGGTTGAGCGAAGCCAGGTTACATGCGGTATTGTCTAAAAACATGTATTCCGAACAAGGATTACTAGCTCGAATTTCCCCATCTTCTGGGCAGGTATGCCACTCATTTATCGTGTCATGATATTGAGTACCTGGATCAGCACACGACCAAGCTGCGTAGGCAATTTGATCCCAAAGTTCTGTTGCCTTTAGCGTTTTACATGGCTCAGGTGCTCGTCCTTCCTTTTCAGCGCGTTCTTTTTCAATTCGCCAGTGGAGATGCCAATCTTTGTCATCCACTACTGCTTTCATGAACGAATTTGGAACACGTACAGAATTGTTTGAATTTTGTCCTGATACGGTGTTATATGCCTCGGAATTCCAATCAGTATCGTAGGTATCAAACTCTAAATCAGTGAATCCTTGTGCTGCAAGTTGAATTACGCGTTCGATGTAATTTAAAGGTACCTGCTCTTTTTTAGCTTCTCTAATTGCCTGAGCTAGGGCCTTATTCTTGAGTGGATTCCGGCTCATTTCACCGTTAAATGTACGCCCCTCTATTTCCACCGGTGTATGACACAGTCCAATGATTTTTTTTAGGTGCTTTTGGGAGGTTTTAGATCCGGCTACCAACGCGGCTACTTTTTGTTCCTCAACTACTTTCCAGTTGATGTAACTCTCAATATCGGGATGATCTAAATCTAGGGTAACCATTTTAGCGGCACGTCGGGTGGTTCCACCAGACTTGATGGCACCGGCAGCACGGTCACCAATTTTCAAGAAACTCATTAGCCCTGAAGAACGCCCACCGCCACTCAATGGCTCGTCTTCACCACGTATGGAGGAGAAATTACTTCCGGTACCAGACCCATACTTAAATAGCCGCGCTTCACGAACCCAAAGATCCATAATGCCACCCTCATTTACCAAGTCGTCATCCACACTTTGAATGAAACATGCATGGGGTTGGGGGTGAGTATAGGAATCTTTAGATCGGGTTAGTTTTCCGGTTTTTGCATCTACATAGTAATGCCCTTGCGCAGGCCCGTTTATACCATAAGCCCAGTGAAGTCCTGTATTAAACCATTGTGGACTGTTCGGAGCGGCCATCTGTGTAGCCAACATGTAGGCAAGCTCGTCGTAGAAAACTTTTGCATCTGCTTCGCTATCAAAATAATCATACTTCCATCCCCAATAAGTCCAGCATCCTGCGAGGCGATTGAACACCTGACGACTGTCTACCTCATGAGTAAACCGCTCCGCTTCCGGTAAGTCTTTCATCGCTGCGGTATCTGCTACCGATCGTTGCAACCATGTTGGCACACCTTTTTCAGCTACTTTCTTAAGAACTACGGGAACACCCGCCTTGCGGAAGTATTTTTGAGCTATTATATCGGTTGCTACCTGCGACCAAGTCGATGGTACTTGTACATTTTCCATATGGAAAACTTTGGAACCATCTGGATTCTTGATTTCAGAGGTTCGACTATCAAATTTTAAGGCATCAAATGGAGTTTCCCAAGTGTCTTTAGTATAGAAGCGATTAAATTTCATGTGGCTACTTCGTTTGCGTTAATTTCTCGTTAGTGTCGTTACAGGTTGGGCCTGCATGGATGATATTTTGACTCCAATAGCTAGCTTGTCAGCTTAAGAAGTGAGAACTAATATATATGCTCAAATGAACGCTAACAAATTAAATCTGAATTTCTTTTCCACAAATATCCACACTTATCCACATTATAAAAATCATACATTAGGACACCCGTGCGAATTCAAACTGAGACCTTAAGAATAAGTTATAAGCAATATTATACAATTCTACGATGCGCTTGAAAATAGGCTTTAAAATACCTTAAAAGCCATTTAATTGGTTTTATTTTGAATACTACCGAAGTAAAAAAGTTATCCACATAATAAATATTATATTTTATTATTTAACATATAAAAAATAAAAAATACACTTTATTTATATAATTTTACGAATATATTTTATTCAATTAAGTATCAAAAATATTTGCCATTTATTTAATTAGTAACATTTTCGTAACACGCTGATAGCCATTAAATAATACGTGTGCATAGTACACACCCGAAGGTAAACTTTGAGCGTTAAAAGTCTGTGTATATCGTCCTTTTTGTTTTATACCCTGCTCTAAAATGGCTACTTTTTGGCCCAATGAGTTATAAATTACTAATTCCACAACTCCACTCTCCGGTATGGAATATTGTATCTGGGTTGTTGGGTTAAATGGATTAGGATAATTAGGGTATAACTCAACCATGTTTGACCCCCAATCATCCAATTGGTCAATCGCTGTGTTTTCTGCTCCATAGATTGCTAAAAAACTTCCAGGTATGATCCCCACACTGAATTCATCCAAATCCTGAAGGGTTTCGGTATCAATCACCCGGACGGAGCCCGCACTCACATAGTCTTTGGCATCGGCTAAATAAATATCACCCCCTACACTCTCATAGTAAAATGAATAATATGAACCAGAAATAATGGATTCAGGGGCCAGTACTTCCTGGGTTAGATCGACCCGTTTAATCCCATCACTTTGCAGGTATAGGTGTTCATTATTGGGATCATATCCTAGATGGATACCCGCTTGATTGAGCTCAAGCTCTTTTGTAACACTCCATTGTTGATCCTGTGCATTTCTTTCAATGCGAAAAAGACCCCCTGGTCGCTGAGTGCCTTCTACTAGATTCCATTGCTCATCATAATCTCCAGCATAGCCGGTGCATACTACCCATAGATCACCATTCGAATCGATGGTTATTTGACCTGGGCCAGAGGCCACAACTAAGGTATCCACCACCGCTTGTTGGACTGGGTCAATTATCATAATGGTTGAATCTTGCCCAAACCCATAATTTCCCACAAAAACAGCCTCTTCATGATAGACCATAAATTCAGGGCCGTCCCCCACTGATATTTTGGTAGAAAGTACCTGTTGAGTAGCTGGGTTTACCAAATGAATCAAATCTCCATACAAATCACTTATATAAGCTAACTCAGGGCTTAATAGAAGTAATTGCCTTGGACTAGCCCCATCAGGAAGTGAAATAAGACCTTGCTGAGTAAAGGATTCCGAATCCATCATCACAATTTGTGCTGAGTTGTTCATGACAGCATAGACCTGACCTTCATTATAATGTACACTTTGAAGCACATCCCCTAAACCTATGCCATTTGCGCTCAAAAACACCCCATCTTGCAGATTCTTTGTAACCGGATTGTACCGACTAATCGTAGCATTTGATGAACCAAAACCACCTTCATTACCGACCAGCATGTATTCTAGAGTGGCGCCGGACTCAACAGTTGATAACGTATTCATTTGTGCATTGACGACCTGTGAGGTCGAAAGGGCGTAAGTAAATAGGAGTAAAACAGAGAAGTGCCATTTGGCTCTGACAGAATGTGTCATTGGCTTTTGCCTGATTGTCTGATTCTGTTCGATTCGGCTTGATAGTACATTCATTAATCTTAGGTTTATGTAGTTTGGGTTTTCTAAAAAAGTGATAGTTACTGCACTCCTTGTTCGTGATGGGGTCTGCTTCCATGGTCCACACGATTTAATTGAATGCTAAGCATGAAATGCCGCCCCGGCATGGGGTAGTTAAGCACCTGCTCATAGTTTTCTGAAAAAATATTATTTAGTTCCACTCTCCATCGAAATTGCCATAGAGGCTGTTTTGGAATGTTTCTACTGGTTTGTGTAGAACGTAACGAGACCTCCTCTGAACCTGAGGATCGTGAAGGTGACCAAGGAATATCTATACCGAAGGCCGCGTTCCATGTTGAATACGAAGAAAGAGGGTCAAATGGGCTAGAATGGTCAGCACTGCTGTAGCGCTCGGCTACATAGGAGTTAGATAGCATTAACTGCACAGACTTATACCTGAGATGGGCATAATGTTTAAACTGCCATTGGGGGGTATAACGGAGTTGTTTGTTTAGTGCCGGGTCATCTTCATAGCGTTCCTTCTCCATACGCGCAATCACTTGGTATACCCCACTTTTTACCAAACCGCTAAACTGAGCATGCTGAAAAGCTAAGGCTATGTCTGATTCTAGCCCGTGAGCTGTGATTGCCTCTATATTTCCAGGCCTTGAGAGGCCTTGCTCATCCGGCAGCCAACGTATGCCATTATTCACCTTATTCCAATAATAGCTCATTTGAACATCGGCTCTGATCATTCCACCATTCCAACGTAGCGGGGTTTGAGCCCAATGCAGCCCTGCTTCGAGGGAATAAACCTGCTCACTTGTTAAATCTGGGTTTCCTAAGTTTGGCCAATATAAATCATTGAAGGTAGGTATGACCGAACTTTTAGCTGAAAGAAATCGAATTCCAAGAGCAGAGCTTAGCTTTGAGTTCCAACCCAACTCTCCCGACCAATTCCACCCAAAATCATTATTAAAGGCTTGATGTACATCGGCCCGAAGAATACTTTTCACACCAAGCTCTTGCTGCAGTGAGTGCCTGTGAGATAGTGACCATCGAGAGCGAGTTCCGTTGTAGTCAGTGCTTTGCACACCCGTAGTTGACCACTCTACTGTACTTTGCAAAAAAGCACCTTCGCCTACTCTAGATTGGTGTTCCAACCTAAGAATGTTACTCCAAATGTCACTCTCACTATCAATGTCTTTGTCAGGATCTTGGAAATCGAGTGCCTGCCATTGACTAAAATGTTGCATTCTCCACTGATTCTTAGTCCCCCAACGCAGGCCTTGCATCCATCGTATGAAATCATCTTCTTGTCTCGCCCTAGCCGTAGGCGTTAGCTTGCTTCCTGGTATGTTGTTGTTTTGGGTAAAAGCCCAAATGGTACTTTGATATTCACTATTGGCTATAAAAGTTCGGAAAAATGGGTTTATTTTAGCTGACGCCTTGTCCTGAGAAGATTCTAGGGTGGCGGCATCGGATTCCTTTTTAAAATTGAACATGACCGAGTGGGATTGGCTTTCGTTATTCGCACGGCTAAACCACTTTGGCACGACAGCTCGCTGATCTGGATCAAATACCCTCTTTTTATAGTCAAAATTATTTTCGGCTGTTTTGCTATACAGCCGTAGATCCCATGACCTCCCATGCTTTGAAGATGTTGCATGTATAGTAGACTGCTTTGACCCATAACTACCAATCGATTGCTGAAAAGCTATTTTCTCGGCATTAATGGATTGCTGGAGAATGTGCATAGACCCCGCACCACTCTGTCCAAATCGAGCTTGGCCTAAGCCGGGAGTGAACAAAACCGCGTCAAATAAATTACTGGGAATTAAGGATAAATCGACTACACCTAACATTGGATGATTTAACCCGAAACCATTCCAAACTACCTGAGTTCTAGAAGCTGGCAACCCTCTTTGTGAAAGTAATGCTAAGCTTCCGGGCCCGTTAGTTTGCACATAAGCGGAGCTAAATTCTTGTGCAATACTACCCATATGCGATGCTAATCTAAGTTCTAAAATTTCTTTTGATAATCGCCCATACTGAGTACTAAGTAGAAAAAAATCTTGATATGGATTTTCGGCTATAATTTCGATTTCGGCAAGGCCAATGGTGGGTAGAATAGCCAAGGTATCATGAGTTTCTATCTGCAACTCATGCGCAGTTGCATGTCCGCTGGGATTGAACGTACTCTGAACAAGAAGACATGCAAACCAAAAGTAATAGCAGTATCCTCCCCTAGCTTTGTAAACCGATGGAACATCTGCAAGGCTTTGGCTCAGATTTTCAGTAAGACAATTGGTTATTGGATCAGTTACACCCGTATTAGAACTAGTAAATCGACCTCGTAACAAATCAGTAATGCGTCTAATATATAGACGTTTTACTGCATTTAGACCAATCCAACTAAACAAACGTAAAAAACTACCCATCGTATGGTGTTCACAACCAGATGCACCGAATTCGTGTGACGTCCACTTGTGTGTTAATAAAAGTATGTTATATAAACAACGAGTTTATGATAGCTCACGGAAATTCTAGCTCCCGAAAATTTCCTGAGAAATAGATGCTGAATGCGTTGATGGCAGGTCTCCTGACTTTTCCACCTCGAGGCCTTCCCGTTAGCTAACTAACAGTGGCAAGATTTGCTCGTAGGGTTGATATGAACTATTCATTTGCATAATGAATGCGTTCAAATGGAATTACAGTTGCGGGTACAGCTCCGGAATTACACCGGATTCCCTTTTCATCTCATGTAAGAGAACCATCACTATTTCAAAGAGTGTATACAATATAATCGCTCAATGAATTAATCCAAAATGTTTATCATAAATCACTATTAAAGTTTATACTCTAGCATCCCAATTAAGGATACGTTGCACACAGCAAGTCCCTAGGATGTATGTACATGTATCCACTCGCCTTATTCTTTTGAACTATACCTGTTCGTTTTATGACCCTTGAAAATACTACCCCACCTGACAGCACTCACATTCACAGTGAATTATTCACCGTTCGAGCATCGGAATCGGCGCCCGACGAAGGTATGCATCTGAGTGCGTTGACCAGATTATTTCAAGAAGTGGCTGGAAATAATGCGAAGGCACTTTCTTTTGACATTACAGACTTGCATGCTCAGAATATTAGCTGGGTACTACATCGGCTACAGATTCAGATTGAGCGCCTACCCAAATGGAGAGAGACCATAGAACTTCGGACATGGCCAGCTCTTGGAGATGGCTTAAAGGCTTACCGAAATTATGAAGTGTGGGATACTCGAGGGAACCTACTAGTCCGATCAATTAGCTATTGGATGGTTATTGATTTGGATAGCAGAAGACCCACGCGTATTCCAGAAGCCATACTTGCTCGAAGGTTTTCAGACCGGCCACATGCCTTAGAACCCAC
>NTKP01000014.1 GCA_002457365.1 Rhodothermaeota bacterium MED-G12 | reverse complement strand
CCATTAATAATGGTAGGTTCAAAAGCAACCTCCGATGCCAATCGGGCATTGATTGCCTCCACTAAATCTGGACTAAGCTCCGCATTGGAAGCAGAATCGACGGTCTCAAAACGATCGATGATTCCCCGTTCATTGATAAAGAAGCGGTAGCTCACTGGACTTATGATAACCCCTTCAGGATAAGAAATACTTGATAATAAGGCCTGTATCCCTCCTCTGAAAGATGGGGTACTATCTAGGTCAGCGCATGATTGATAATCATCTATAGTCGACCCCTCCTCCACCGAGTTGGCTAAATCTGAAACTTGCGTCAGTGAATCATTTGAAAATGAGTCCATGCTTAGTGAGTCGGGTTGTAATGAATCAGCCAAAAAACTATGAACCTCTAAGGAGTCATTTAATGAGCTGTCAACGGCAATGGCATAGGGATTTTCAGGAGGGGTTAATTCCTGCTTTAGTCGCATCAAATCTGGATTTTTTACTGGGTTCATGAATACAGAGTCATAGATCGCTAAGTAGTTACGAGCTATATCCCAATTCAGACCTGTGTACGGGAATAAGTCATACCAAACCGGCTCTACAAGATTTGAGTCTAACAAGGCAGCTAGTTCTTCCTCTTCCATCGGATCGAGTAGGCTATCTTCCAGGCTTATTTCTATAGAATCCTTAAAAGCAAGCAGATTAGCTTGGCCGGTAACCCAACGCTCTTTTTCGGTGAGCCATCGAGCTTGATCTTGTTGGTACAAACTATCCATGGTGATATTTTCAATGTAGTGCGTAAGACCAATTCGATAGGCTTGTTCGCCAAGAATTGAATTCCTTGCAGAAATACCCCAACTAAATAAACTATCTAAACCAACCTCTGCGCCCATTTCAAAGTTATTGTACAGTTTCCGAAACGTGTCATACTCACTTGGTTGTGCGCTGCTATCTTGTACCATAGGTATTGAAAAACGTTCAGCTGTTCGTTTTGCATACACGGTATTGGGAAAGTTTTGAACAATTATTTCACCCAATTCTTTTGCGCGATTTATTTGATCTCTGGTTGATGCAATCTCAGCTAGGGAATACAAGGATACGGGGGCTACTTTACTTTGTGGGTGTTCTGCCCAAACCTTAGAAAAATAGTATTCCGCACTATCGGTGTCATTCAGGTTTAAAAAGAATAGATTACCGATTCCGTAATAGTAGGTTGAGAGCCGTTCATAAGCAGAATCTTTATCAGCTGGGTCAAAGGGAATAGCACTAATATCAATAGTGTATTTTTTTTGAAGTTGAATCGTGGCGTTTTCTTCATTACTGCTTTCAACCGCGCTACTGTCTTGTGTTATACTATTTCGAGCGAGAGATTCAAAACGCCAATAATCGGTCAGGGATCTTCCCATCCAAAGAGCGTTAAACTGCTGAGATGCGTCGGCACTCACTCGTTGGTCTAGCTCATTCAGGAATCCGCTATTAGAAGCAGAATTAGGTCCTGTATTTGATTCGCGATCGATGGTTACAAGGGTGTTGGCTCGGTCTTCTTGTTCTTGTTGAAGCCGCTCCAGTTCCGCTTGTTGCTTCTGCTGAATTATTTGAATAACTGAGTCAAATTGGGCAGGTTCCAGCGAACCCAAGTACAATAAACTGTCTTCTAACTGAATATTCGATTTTAACCGCGCATACTCACCGAAAGATGCCGATAATTCTTGAGCATTATAATATTCTGGAAGATTTTCTGAGGGTACGTTTATCCGTGCTGCCGAATCGTAGTAAGCAGCAGCCAGGCTAAAATTGTTGTTATTAAACCGATATATATCTGCTAAGGCATAATAAGTTAGTGCTTTCGTACGCGCTTCTGCTGGAAATTGTTGATCCCTTAATAAATCTAAGAAAATGGTTTCGGCCTTTTCAGGTCTGTTTCTTTGCAGTTCGGTTAGCCCTAATTCCAAACGTAGATCAGCGACGTACTCGGTGTTTTTATCATCCTTAACCATGTCCGCCAAAACTGAATAGGCTTCATCGACTAAACCAAGTTGTCTCGCTACATCCGCTTTTTTCTTTTGAGCCTCGAATTGTATTTCATAGTTAAAGTAATAATCTGATACGCGGTCAAAGGCATTAAAGGCATTCTGGGTATACCCTTGGAAGTCATTGAGCTGTCCTAGCAGAAAAAAAGCTCGCTCTTTCAACGCTCTTCCAGGTAATGAAGCAGCCGATTGCTCGAGCAATGGAATAGCTGCTTCATAATTTTGTCTGGCCACATAAAGCTCAGCAAGCATAGTGAGAATCTGAGCTTCCATATTTTCCAACCACTTCCCATCATAGCTAGTTCGTTGTTCCTCTAAGTACTGCACACCTTGAGTGTACAGTTCAAGCTCCATAAATACTCTAGCCTTCCAGAAAACACCTTTTTGTTGCAATAAGGGATCGTCTGTGGTTAATAACAACTCATCGAATTTTTGGTCAGCGGAAAAGTATTCTGTTCTAAAGAAATAGGACTTTCCAATTAACTCTAAGGCATTGTCTACCCATTTACTTTCTTTATGATCTCGTAAGATATCAGCCCCTTTATCAATGGTGCTTTGGAGTTCTTGCATTCCAGCACCAAGAGGGGTTTGATAGACCTTGATAGGAAGTAGAAAATTGAATTTTCTGGTTTGCTCAGTACTTTTGCTGTACCCCTGCCCGTAGCTTAACTGTGCGTTGTAAAAGGTGTTGTAGTAGGCATTGAAGTTGACAAATCGAGATGAAAATTGCCCCGAACAACCTAGCAGTACAACACTGAACAGTAATATTCGGGACATAAATTGCATGTGGGAATGGCCTTATTCAATAATACTTATTTTCACCATGTTGGTCCGGCCTCTTTGAGCCGTAGGCATACCCGTAGCTACAACCACTCGGTCACCTGCTTTGACTTGGCCATTATCTTTTAGATAATCCTCCATAATCTTCACACTTTTATCTGTATCGAAGAGTTCTCGTAATCGTATAGAGCGAACACCCCAAACAAGATTTAATTGGCGGCGTACTTTTTGAGATTCAGTGAAGGCAAAAATGGGTACTTTAGGTCTGAATTTGGCGATTCGGCGAGCCGTACTTCCAGAGTGGGTAATCGTGCTTATTAATGCGCTATCAGCCTTTTCCGACAACAAAACGCAAGTATGAGCAAGTGACTCGATAATTTGTTTATCTGGGTCAGTTGGCTTTTTGTATTCCAGGCTATTATAGAGTTGTATTCTACGCTCTTCAATCTTCCGGCAAATACGGTCCATTACATTTACTGCTTCCATAGGATACTTACCTGCAGCAGTTTCTCCAGAAAGCATAACCGCATCGGTTCCATCGAGTACTGCATTAGCCACATCTGAGGTTTCGGCTCGAGTGGGTCTTGGGTTTTTGATCATGGAATCGAGCATCTGGGTGGCTGTGATAACAGGTTTACCAACTGCTCTACATTTTTCGATAATAGTTTTCTGAATAAAAGGTACTTCTTCAGCTGGTATTTCAATGCCCAAATCACCTCGAGCGACCATAATACCATCGGCTTGCTCAATGATTGCATCTATACAGTCAACGGCTTCAGGTTTTTCTATTTTAGCAATTACGCCAGCCTCAGAACCAAGATCCTTTAATAATTTTTTTAAATCTATCACATCTTCAGGATTTCGTACGAATGATAGAGCAATGTGATCGGCATCCATTTTAACGGCAAATTCTAGATCTTTTCGGTCTTTCTCCGTTAGGGCAGGTATAGATATTTTTACATTTGGTAAGTTTACCCCTTTACGAGATTTTAATAGTCCACCTACAATAACCTTTACTTTTAGTGTTTTCTCTAGGCATTCAGTTACTTTGAACTCTAAGAGTCCATCATCTAAGAGGATGGTGTTACCCACTTCGGCTTCCTGTGGGAGTTTATCGTAGTCAATAGGTACACAGTCAGATGTTCCAATGATTTGTTCGGAGGTTAAGGTGATTTCACTACCCTCCACCAATACCTGTCCATCGTCTTTCATTTGTCCCACTCTAATTTTTGGACCCTGTAGGTCCGCTAAAACGGGGATACTATAGTTAAATTCACGTGCAGCCTTTCGTATGAATCCGATACTGCGTTCATGAATTTCATAAGCGCCGTGGGAGAAATTGATTCGGGCAACATTCATCCCGTGAAGCAGGAGGTTGTTAATACCTTCCTGAGTAAAACAACTGGGTCCGATGGTACAAACGATTTTTGTTTTTCGTTGAGGAGTGATCATATGCGCATAAGTAATTTGATGATATTGTAGCAATCTTTGGAAGATACAACACTAATGTAAAGATAATTTAATTGTTTGTAAGCTTTTGAAACGATTTCAGCATTTTTTTACTACTATATACTAACGACGTCAATTTTTATTTGATCGTGTTAATTTGTTGTGTGAAAGTACTGCTGGTTATGCAACATTGAAGCATATTTTTATACCTTATATATATATGCAGCTGTCTGCCAAATTTCTTAATGCATGCAAAAAAAAATAAACATAGCACTTGAATCTGTGCCTAGAGTTGGCCTAGGTAAGTTATTTATCACGGTAGCCTTCCTCTGCGGGTACTTTTTTGTGGGCTGTAATAACGCATATATAGAAGAAGTGGATAGAGCGGGGGATTATGATTACCGGCCCGGCTATCCTGAGCTCAGAGTGGTAGGTGCTGGTTTAGTAGATGTTGAGACGGATAGTGCCTTTATAGACATATCGGCTGAGGTGGTTTACGCAAGTCTGGTATTCAAAAAGATAGACGAGTTGTTTCAGTCTTCTATTGAATTAGATGTTCAAATCGTTGATCAGAATGAACCAGATCGACTGATTCAGTCTGATAATGCCGAATATGTGATTTCTGATTCTATTTCATCGGTAGTCAAT
Organism: Rhodothermaeota bacterium MED-G12; assembly: GCA_002457365.1. Classification (GTDB taxonomy): domain Bacteria; phylum Bacteroidota; class Rhodothermia; order Balneolales; family Balneolaceae; genus UBA1275. The sequence continues at coordinate 29,861 of NTKP01000014.1, read as the reverse complement.
AGTCAGGATGCTTATGCTATTAAAAGAAGTATACCAGTAGAACCTGGAGTGTACACCGTACGTGTAATACTAAGAGATGCCTCAAATGAACGAGAAAGCTATCGAGAACTTTCAATTGAGATTCCAAATCCGTCCGAAAAGCGTAGCCATCTAACCAATATTCAGGTGTTTGCAAAAGATCAGAAAGCCAGTAATTCGTTTTTTGAAGCAACAACTACTTATAACTTGTCGGAGAGAAGCGATTCGGTTCGCTTAGTATTTCAAGTAACCAATAACAAAATCAATGAGCCGCAAACCATAGACACCCAGCTGTTAAAATTTGACTCGGATACCTTACATGCTCGGCCTATGAGTTGGCCTGATTATACCCTCGCAAGTTTACCGTATAAAGGGATTGACTATGGAGAGTTTGAAGTATTGAATAATTCTAAGCGTATACTCAGTCAACCAGGCACTGTTACTATCGAGTTTTTCTTTGATGATTTGAAAAGAGGTAATTACCGATTTGAAGTTCGCACCCAGGTGGGAGATGAAGAAATTTATAAAGCCCGAGATTTTAGTGTAAAAAGTCCGCACTATCCTTCACTCCGAACACCTAGAGAATTAGCAGCTCCGCTTGTTTACCTAATGAGAAAAGATGACCATGAGGAATTAATGGCTATTTCAGATCTAAAGCATCAAAAATTAGCTGTAGATCGATTTTGGCTCTCAAATATCAAGAATACTACCAAAGCGTTACAGGTTATCGAACTCTATTATGAACGGGTAGAAGAAGCAAATAAGCAATTTTCGAATTATAAGGAGGGTTGGAAGACTGATATGGGCATGATGTACATCCTTTTTGGTCCTCCATGGTATATTGAAAATACTTTAGAACAGAAAATATGGAGGTATTCTAATGATTTCTATAATCCTGAAACGAATTTTACCTTCAAATCTTACAAGTTTAAAAATAAATTTTATCCATTTGATAATTTTCAACTCCTCAGAAATCAACAGTATTTCTCATTGGAATACAGGCAAATACAGAAGTGGTTAAGTGGAAGTATTTTGAGGGATAATATTTAGTTGTAAAAAAATATGTTAATAATTATTTTATTTTAAATACATATAGTTTACATTAAGCATATATAGTTTACATTAAGCTATCTGCATATTACAGTCATCTGCATTTTGCAGTAAAGTTTTTAACAAATACTAATTACTAAATAATAAAACTTAACTAGAGGTCATCTATGTTCAAGAAGCTACTCTCACTAGCAATCCTGTCTAGCTTGTTTACAGTCAGTGCTTTTGCTCAAAGTGGAACATTATCTGGTACGGTAACTGATGCCAGTACTGGCGAATCACTACCTGCAGTAAATGTCGTATTAACAGAAATCATGAAAGGTGCATCTACCAATGCCGATGGGGAATATCAAATTACAGGTATTGAACCAGGTACTTATACAGTAGAAGTCACTTACATTGGTTATTCAACAATCTCTCAAGATGTCAGTATTTCAGCTGGGGCTAACACTCTCGATTTTGAAATGTCTACTGATGTCGGTTTACTCGATGAAATCGTTGTCTCAGGGGTTGCTGATGGAACACCAAGAAAGAAATTAACCGTATCAGTAGCTAAAGTGGATGCTGCTCAGTTAAGTAAAGTGCCTGCGACATCGGTTGCTAGTTCACTTTCTGCGAAGGTATCAGGGGTTCAAATACGAACTACTTCTGGTACACCCGGTGGTTCAGCTGACATCCAAGTGCGATCGGATAATAACCTAAGTGTAGGTTCTAACCCACTTGTTATTGTGGATGGCGTCATCATAGAAGGTGGATTAGGTGATATAAACACGGATGATATCGAAAGTATTGAGGTTGTAAAAGGTGCTGCTGCATCTGCTCTTTATGGTTCTCGTGCAGGTAATGGTGTCGTTGTAGTTAGTACAAAGCGTGGCGCTGGTCTTGCTGATGGTGACGTTAACGTAACTATACGCCAAGAAGTTGGTTTTCAGAATCTAGACAAATTTATTGACTTAGCAGAGCACCATGCATTTGCTTTAGCTGCTGATTGGGAGTCTGAAAGCAATTTCACCAAGTATGCCGGTGTTGTTTATCCTGCAGGTTACATGGGAGGTTATGATCCTAATATTGTTGGATCTAGAGTTACAGAAGATAATCAATATATGGACAACCCATTTGCTATCAACAAAAATATTCAGGAAGAATTTTTCCAAACTGGTACTAATATGACCAATTACTTTGCTCTTGCTTCAAGAGTGGGGGGCATCAACTTATTTACAAGTTTCGAAAACAACCAGCAAGAAGGGATTATTCCTAATACTGACGGTTACGGTAGACGCAACTTTAGAGTTAATACCGACTGGCAAATTAATGACTGGTTAAAAGTTTCTACTTCTAACTTAGTTATTAGAACTACTTCAAATACACCCGGTGGTGGTTCTGGTCTTTTCTTTGATCTCGTACTTGCTGAGCCTGATAATAATTTGTATATGGATAACCCAGTTGACGGTCAGGCATATTATCTAAGACACAATCACTGGAGTAATGAAGAAAACCCATTATATGGTACTTCTAAGAATGATAGAGAAACTTATGGCCAAAGGTTCTTAGGTAACTATTCAGCAACAGCTGATTTAACTGATTGGCTAGAGATAAAAGCTACTTACTCTATGGAGAATAATAATGAGCGCTATACATCATTATATCCTTATGATTATTGGATAATTGGTGGTAGTGACCCATACGGAATTACGTATTCTGAAGGTTCTTTATACAAGTACTCACAAGAAACACAGTCTGAGAACACACAGCTTTTTGCAACTACTAGATTCCAGTTTGGTGATCTTTTTGCAAAATTCCAGTTTAGTTACTTAAATGAAGATTTACATACTGAATGGTTCAATGCTTCTGGTAATGACTTTAAGGTGTTAGGGATCCCTGGCTTTGATGCAATGGACCCTGCTGATATCTCTGCGGATAATTATCAGGCTGATATTAGATCAGAAAACTATTTCGGTATTATGTCTTTAGACTATGACGACAAGTATTTGTTTGATGCGATGTATAGATTGGATCAGTCATCTCTCTTTGGTGAAGACAATAGTTCCAATCCATACTACAGAGTATCTGCAGCATACCGTATTACAGAAGATTTCGACTTAGAGATGTTTGACGAACTAAAAGTACGTGTTGCTCAAGGAACAGCTGGTATACGTCCATCATTTTCATGGCAGTATGAGACATTCTCTTTAGTTTCTGGTAGTACAAGTAAGTCACAGTTAGGTAACAAAGAATTGAAGCCTTCTGAAACAAAAGAAACTGAATTTGCAATAAATGGTACATTCATGCAGAACTTCAGTTTTGAGTTCATTTATGCACAATCAACTACTACTGATCAATTCTTAAACGTACCTTTATTGCCAGTAACTGGTTATTCAAGTCAGTATCAGAATGCAGGTACACTAGAAGGAGAAACTTTTGAATTTAACCTTCAAGCTAACTTAATTAGAACCAAAGATCTGCTTTGGGATATGGGTCTAACTTGGTCTAAATCTTCTCAGACCATTACTGAATTAAGCGTTCCTCCATTCCAGTCTGGTCCCAGTGGTCTGTTCTACATACGTGAAGGTGAGACCTATGGTGCTATCTACGGATATGACTGGGTTACTTCTCTTGATCAAATTAGTTCAAACCAAGAAGCATACGGCGGAACTATAGCAGATTATGAAGTAAACAACCAAGGTTATGTGGTTGCAGCAGGAACCCAAGGTACCGTTGACGAAAAACCTATAAAAATGAAAGATGAGTTCGGTAACAATGCTTTTGTTAAAATCGGTGATGGACGTCCTGACTGGACAGCTGGTTTATCTAATACGGTTAGCTGGAAAGGACTATCAGCTTATGTACTGATTGACTTTAAGCAAGGTGGAGATGTTTACAATAGAAAAAGCCAATGGTTAACTAGAGATAGTAGAAATGGTATCATGGATGTTGCAGGATTACCTGATGCAGAAAAGAAAACTATGACTTACTATCAAACATTCTACGATGTTAACACTAACAATAGATATTGGGTAGAAGACGGTACTTATATCAAACTAAGAGAAGTTTCATTAAGCTACCAATTCACACCTGATAACTTAAGTTTACTAGGCGACCAAATGGAGAACATTACATTCTCTGTATTAGGTAGAAATTTATTGACAATAACAGATTACAGCGGTTACGATCCTGAAGCTGGTAGTATCAGAAATCCATTTGATTCAACTGGTCAGTATCCAAACTTCAGAAACATCGCTTTCTCTGTTAAATTTGACTTTTAATAATTAACTCAATTCATCATGAAAAATATGAAAAATAGAATATTGACGATTGCTATTGCTGGTATGGTTGCACTAGCCAGCTGTGCAGATCTAACTGTTGAAAACCTCAACAATCCAGATACAGAAAGAGCGTTATCATCTGTTTCAGATCTAACGACACTTGCTGAAGGTCTTATCAAGTCTTGGCACAATGGTATACATGATTATAGTGGAATGGGTATGCCAACAGCTGTACTAGCTGATGCTTCATCTTGTTCTTGGGGTAATGTTGGTATGCGTGAGATGGGCACTGAGCCCCGTCCAGCGTTTGACAATGCACCAAACTATGGCTACAGATATTTGACTGCTACACCATTTAGCAGTATGTATTCCATTAATTCATCTGCATCTGATGTAATTAAGGCTATTAATAACCCCGATATTGACTTTGGTGCTGACGCTGCTAGAGTAGAAGCTATTGCGCGATTTGCTCAAGGTATATCGATGGGTTACATTGCTTTAGCATTTGATAGAGGTTACATTGTAGATGAAACTTCTGCAGGTGAAGATTTAACGAATCCTACTCTAATACCATACAGCCAATTGATGGATCATGCTGTAGCCAAGCTAGTAGAGGCTGCTACTATAGCTGGTGCTAACTCTTTTACTATAAGTGAGGCTGTTATAAATACTCCTGGTGGTCTTGATAACGCAGGCTTTGCAGCTCTAGCTCACTCCTTTGCTGCTAGATTTTTAGCAAACGAAGGTAGAACTGAAGCTGAAAGAGCTGCTACGGATTGGAATGCTGTCATTACACATGTTAGTAATGGTATTACTTCTGACTTCAACATCAACAACGATCAATGGGAAACAGGATTCTGGTTTAATGAGCACTACATCTATTTAGTGTATCCGGGATGGGCTCGTGTTGACATGAGAGTTATCAATATGATGGATGATTCCTATCCTTCTCATAACCCTGATGGACTTGACTTCCCTGCGCCAGATTCTGCGCGAATCTTTGATAACGCTGAAGTTGATGATAGACTATGGACTGATTATACTCACCTTTCTTCTAATAACTTTAGACCAGAACGTGGCTTATATTTCTTCTCTAGCTTCCGTTATACACGCCATAACGAATACATCGGACCTTGGTCAGCTATAATGCAAGAAATCTCAATGTCCGAAATGCACATGTATCATGCTGAAGCTTTAGCACAAACTGGTAATCTAGCCGGAGCTGCTGCTATCCTTAATGATCCTGCTGGTGCAAGAAAAGTACGTGGTGGACTGCCTGATGTTGCCGCTGACGCTGCTTCTATTCATGCTGCAATCCATCACGAAAGAATGGTTGAATCGTTCCTTGATGGTGTTGGTAATGAGTGGTTTGACATGAGAGGTAGAGATATGCTTCAAAAGGGATCTCCTCTACACTGGCCAATTCCAGCTGAAATCTTAGAAACTCTAGGTGTAACAATTCCATTTTACACTTATGGTGGAGCAAGCGAGCCGGTAGGTAATGGTGGAGAAGGAACAGACTGGGCTGCTGGTACTGCTTCTGGAGCCAAAGCTTGGAGATAATACTCTCCACTTAATTTTAAAAGCCTCAACTATTGTTGGGGCTTTTTTTTTGTCTTTTAAATTATGAAAGCCACTATGAGAAAATTCACATACATATTATTCGCTATATTCATCCTTTATACTTACAGCTGTACTAGTGATTATGAATCCAATAATGTGGTAGTAACTCCACATCCTCTTGCAACAGAGGTTGGACAAACAATTTTTGAACTAGGTGGTAATGCATTTGATGTTGCAGTTGCGTCTGGATTTGCACTTTCAGTGGTAGAGCCATCAATGAGTGGTATTGGAGGTCGTATGCAAGCTATATATTTTACTAATGATTCGTTAGGTGGTATTGATGGAACGACCCAGGTTCCTTCAACATATGTGCATGATGAATACGAAGATGGGTATAAATTTATTGGCGTACCTGGTGTGGTTCATGGTTTAATTAAATTACATGAATCTAGAGGTAATTTGACTCTTCAACAGCTACTTAAACCGTCTATTGAATTGGCAAGTAATGGTTTTGAATTAACAAAAGGGAACATTATTCGATTAAATATGGCGGCTTCTCACATACGAAACAATTCTAAGACTGATAAATACTATTTAGGAGAACCATTATATCAAATAGGTGATACATTAATCCAAAAAGATCTTGCTAATGTATTAATAGAGATCTCTAACAATGGTATTGATGGATTCTATAGTGGGTGGGTTGCAGAAAAAATTGCAAAGGATATAGAAAACTATGGTGGTTATGTCACTTTAGATGATTTACGTGATTATAAGTCTGGTAATTCTGTAGTGGTTAGTGGTGACTTAGATAATTATAGTGTCCATAGTCTATATCTTCCTTCATTTGGTCCTATAGTTATTCAGTTAGTACAATTACTAGTTAGTTGGCCAAATAGTATTGAAACTCCTGAAGACTATATAAATATGTTTTACCCAATTTCGCAGTATGTTTATACTAATAGCCGACAACAACAATTTATACCAGATTCTTTAAATAATATTATTTCTTTTGATTATAACAGAAGATTAGCAAAAACAATCAATTCTGTTTGCTGCGCCAAGAAATCTATATCAAATAATATAGACAGTAATACAGCGCATATTTCAGTTGTTGATTCACATGACAACGTAGTTAGCTTAACCCAAACGGTCGGTCCGTTAATGGGGTCTGGTGTAATAACTGATTCTTTAGGTTTTGTATACGCGACAACAATGGGAAGCTATCTGGGTATTACAGAAGCTAATCAAAGAGCCTATTCACATATAAGTCCAACAATTATCCTTAAAAATAATTCTCCTGTAATGGTTTTGGGTGCTGCAGGTGGGAGTCGTATACCTACCTCTATTGCTCAGGTTATCTATAGACATTTGTATTTGGATGATGATTTATACTCTTCAGTTACTAAATTTAGAGTTCATCCAGATGCCGAGGAAGCTTTAATTGAATATCACAATGGAGTAGAATTTGATTTTGACCCAGATTCAATTCTATTTAAATATGATTTAATAGATTCACCTGCTAGATTTGGGCGGGTCCAGGCTATTTCAAGGGTAGATGAATTAAATAAATGGATTGGTGTTTCAGACCCAGATTGGGAGGGAACGGTATTCAATTCAGATTTTAAATAAAAAAAGCCACCTCAGATATTCTGAAGCGACCTTTACATAAGTGGCGGGGACAGGATTCGAACCTGCGACCTTCGGGTTATGAGCCCGACGAGCTACCAGCTGCTCCACCCCGCGATTTAGAACACGAAATATACGATTTAATTACATCCAAGGTCAACCCTTTTATTAAACGAAAAAAACCTCTAATGAGAATGTATTCCACCACTTATTTCTTGAGTCCAATTGTTGTATTTACTAGATTAAATTTAATTTATTCATCGGTTTAAACACATTAAATAAGATATTAGTTATTATGAGTCACACAGACATTCAAGCCAGTGATGTTAGATCAACTTTAGCTAAACATATACTAGCCGATGGGTACGATATGGTTCTCGATCTAGATAATAGTCATGGGAGTTATTTAGTAGATAAAATTACTAAAAAAGAATATCTGGATTTCTTTACCTTCTTCGCATCCAATCCTCTAGGTATGAATCATCCAGCTTTGGATAACGATGAATTTATTCTCAGAATTGGTAAAGCCGCTATAAATAAACCTTCCAATTCAGACATCTATACAGAATATATGGCTGAGTTTATGGAAACATTTGAGCGAGTTGGTATACCTGAATATTTACCCCATGCTTTTTTCATTTCCGGTGGTGCGCTTGCAGTGGAAAACGCATTGAAAGTGGCCTTTGACTGGAAAGTTCAAAAAAACTTCGAACGAGGATATCGAGAAGAAAAGGGTCATTTGGTTCTTCATTTTGAGCATGCATTTCATGGAAGAACTGGATATACATTATCCGTTACCAACACGGTGCCTGACAAGGTAAAATATTTTCCTAAGTTTAATTGGCCTCGAGTAACTAGTCCTGCCAATCACTACCCTGAGACCGAGGAAACGATTGAACATGTCGCAAAGCAAGAGCATATAGCCATACAACAAGCTAAACGATATTTTGAAATACATAAAGATGAGATTGCTTGTATACTTATTGAACCCATTCAGGCAGAGGGTGGGGATCGTCACTTTCGTCAAGAGTTTCATAAAAAGTTACGTAAACTAGCGGATACCTACGAAGCTTTACTTATTTATGATGAGGTGCAAACAGGTATTGGATTAACTGGTAAATTTTGGGCACATGAGCATTTTGTTGAACCTGACATCATTGCATTTGGAAAAAAGGCACAAGTTTGTGGAATATTAGCCGGCAAGCGCCTTGATGAAGTAGAAACAAACTGTTTTAAAGTGTCTTCTAGAATTAACTCTACTTGGGGTGGTAACCTAGTCGATATGGTGCGGTTCCAACGTATACTTGAAGTTATTGAGCAAGATAACTTAGTGGAGAATGCGGCTAATCTCGGAGATGACTTACTTGAAGGACTGCATCATCTCTCAGCAAAACACGCTCACTTTTCTAATCCTCGAGGTAAGGGTCTTATGTGCGCCATTGATCTGCCTAATGCACACGCTCGAAATGCCGTAGTTTCTGAATGTATGGAGCAAGGGCTAATGATTTTGGGTTGTGGTGATAAGACTATACGTTTTAGGCCTGCTTTGACTGTTTCAAAATCCGAAATAGACCAAGCATTAAAGATACTTGGCTCAGCCTATAGTACAGCTATAGACCGCTGTCCCGTAGCAACTGACTAATCTCCTAGTTTTTTGATTTATAACTTATTTGAAGATAGTACCTGCTTTATCATGAAACCGTTCTACACGAGTTGATGTGAATTCGGCTGAATCACCATTTCATTCACAACGTGAGTAGAAGGTAGTCCAAGTATATTACCCACGACCTTAGCAATTACAGCAGGGTTTAACATTGCCTCTTTTTTAACTTTCATTTGAACGTCTTCATCGTCCCAAAACGGAGTATCCACACCACCTAAATACAATAGAGAAAACTGGGTGTTGGATCTTTTGTGTTCTTCAACCAGTCCTTTCACCATTCCTTGAATAGCGAATTTGGTTGCTGAATAAAGTGCGGAATTCCTCATAATGTATTTACCCATGGTGCCAGGGAAGTAGATCATTCGGGCGTGTTCGGTGTTCATATATCTGAGAAATGCCTGGGTTGCCAAAAATGTGCCTAATACATTAGTCTGTACAACTTGAGCTGCTAATTTTGGGTTTATATCAGCTGAGGCCTGAATCACGCCTTTCCCATAGGCGTGAATGAGTGCATCTACAGGGCCTAATTCACGATGAATTTGGGCAGCTACCTGAGTCAGAGCGGCAGCATTTGTTACGTTCACTGGGATGGCATAGGCCTCTCCACCTTTTTGATTAATGTTACCAGCTATTGTCTCGGCCTTGGCCTGATCTCTGGAGGTGATGACTATTTTGTAATTATGAACTTCAAATAAGTGATGGGCTATAGCTTCACCTAATCCACCGCTACCACCTAGAATTACTGCTATTGGCTTTGACATAAATTGGTTTGTTTTAACTGGTATTATTTAATGACTACGTTTTTGTAATCTATCATCAAGAATTATTAAATGGCTTTGAACGTTCCTAGGGGTGTAAAATAGGTCTGAAGATGGTGCTAAAATGCGAAATATTTCTTGGTACAAAGTGAATGATTAGCTGAAACCCACAGTTTAATTGGATAGATACACAACATTCTAAAGAACAAAATGACACAAAAAACAGCCAATATGGGACTTGTTGAGAAGGTAAGTAACTTAGGAGACCTGAAGGAAATAGGGTGGGAAAGTGTATCCGTCAAAGAAGAAATGCGCAAGAATTTAATTGCACGAATGAAATCCGATCAGGTCACGTTTGACGGAATTCTAGGGTATGAGGAAACGGTAATACCACAGATACAGCAAGCTATACTAGCCAAACATGACTTTATATTGCTTGGCTTGAGAGGTCAGGGAAAAACTCGCTTACTTCGCCAAATGATTTATTTGTTAGATGAGCACATGCCCATTGTCAAAGGATCCATTATTAACGATGACCCATTTCGTCCTTTATCACGCTTTGCTCGTGAAACCCTACAGGATATGGGAGATGACACTCCAATCGCATGGGTTAGCCGAGAAGAGCGTTTTAGTGAGAAACTAGCAACACCAGATACCACCGTTTCTGATCTAATCGGTGATATTGATCCGATTAAAGCGGCCTCTCAAAAGTTAGACTTATCCCATGAAGACTCTATTAATTTTGGATTAATACCAAGGTCTAACCGGGGTATTTTTATCATCAACGAATTACCTGATTTACAACCGAGAATTCAGGTTGCTCTGCTCAATATAATGCAAGAGCGGGACATTCAGATTAGAGGTTTCAAGTTTAGAATGCCCTTGGATGTATGCATGGCATTTTCAGCTAATCCCGAAGATTATACCAATCGTGGGAACATAATCACCCCACTTAAAGATCGAATAGACGCTCAAATCATTACTCATTATCCTAAGGATATTGAGACTGCAATTAAAATTACCGCTCAGGAGTCTTGGGCACAGAGAGAAATGAGCGTGGAGATTCACATTCCAGAGGTGTTTAGACATATTTTGGAACAAGTTGCTTTCGAGGCTAGATCATCCGAGTACATAGATCAGAAGAGTGGTGTGTCGACTCGAATGACCATTACAGCAATGGAGCAAATGGTTAGCGCGGCAGAAAGAAGAGCATTGCTACTTGGGATTGATAAAACTCAAATTAGAGTAAGTGACCTTTATCACATTATTCCTGCATTGACAGGTAAGTTAGAGTTAGTTTATGAGGGAGAACAGGAGGGTGCCATCAATGTAGCAAAACTAATTGTTGGTAAGGCAATTACCAAAGTATATAAAAACCATTTCCCAGACCCTTCGAAGCGTAACGAGGAATCTCCATCGATTTATGAGCCAATAGGTTTGCATTTCGAGCTAGGGAGCGAATTAATCTTAGGTGATCATATTAATGATAAAGAGTACAGGGAAGCACTAAATGAAGTGAAAGGGTTAAGTGCTGCTGTAACAGGAGTAATGGGTGAGACAACAAACGAACTAGATATCGTTGCTTGGATGGACATTACTTTGGAGGCTCTTCATCAGCATTCTATGCTTGGGAAGGAAGAAATAAATCAGACTACCAAATATACTGACATGTTGGGTAGTATGTTAGATCAATTAGATACCAGTTCTGGTTACGATTTAGAATAAAAGAATTATTATTAACGAATAAATTGAGAGATTACAGATTATTCTTTATCTTTGGTTTCTGAAAAATAAATGATAGGAATATGAAAGCAGGCATTCACCCAGATTATAAAGAAGTAACCGTCTTACTAAGTGACGGTACTGAAATGAAAACACGTAGTACGTTGAATACAAAAGATGGTGTTTATAAGCCAGAAGTTGATTCACGTAATCATCCTTTCTATACCAAAAATACCAATTTCACGTCCAAAGCTGGTCGAGTTGATCGATTCAAGCGCATGTACGACAAGAAAAAGTAAGTTAGAGCCATCTTCAGGATGGCTTTTTTTATGCATATTCAGCGCTTTGAAGTAGGGCCATTCGCACAAAACACCTATTTGATTTGGGATGACCCTAAGCATGCACTATTAATAGATGCGGGTTTTTCTAATGAAAATGAATTCAATACATTTTTTGAATTCTTGGCAACTCATCACATTGAAGTTGATGGTATACTTCTAACTCACGCCCATGTAGACCACATTTTAGGTTTGCAACGACTTCTACAAACAATCGATTCTCCGGTATACCATTTTAAAGAAGAATCTTTTTTATGGGAAAATTTTGAGCATCAAGCTCGCATGTTTGGGTTTAATGCTATTCTTCCCTCTATCACCCCTCTACCTTTGACTCATAACCAAATTGTAAAGCTACAAAACATAGAAATAAAAGTACTTTACACGCCAGGTCATGCTCCCGATCATTGTTCGTTTTTTGTTGAACATGATAGACTCTTACTTTCCGGTGATGCGCTCTTCAAAGAGAGCATAGGTAGGACAGATCTTTACAAGGGTGATTTATCGCTATTGCTTACTAGCATTGGCCAAGAATTGCTTCTATTAGGAGACCAGGTTAAGGTGTATCCAGGGCATGGACCAGCTACAACTATTGGCCACGAAAAACTCCATAATCCTTATTTAGGATAACAGACAAGAAATACTAAAGAAGATGAGTGCAATCTAAATTGGAGTTAAGATTGGCTATTCAATAGGTATACTGTGCTATTGATTCGACTTCAACTCTTCAATTTTACTTGTATAGGTGTCGGCTTTCTCTTCGTTCACAACAACAAGGCGTTCATACATATGAATAGCTTCCTTTTTGTTGCCTTGTGCCTCATGTATCTTTGCTAAAGTTTCCGATATAATCTCGGCAACGTCCGAAGAGTCCTCACTTAAATCTTCATCACTTACTTCTTCGTAGGAATAATTTACGCGTTGGCTTTCAACTGCTTCTAAGAGTTCAATAAGTCGATCTAGATCAAGTATTTGAGCAGTTCTGGATCCTTGAACCAATACTTTTCTTCCTTTTTTACCAGATTGAGGAATTTTGGCTTCAAATTGTTCAGGATGTAATAAAAAGTAGTGTAAGTGCTCCATTAGTGGACTACCAGGAGCATAGGTTTTGGCTTTAAGAGCCTCTGCAATGGCTTTACTTTGATTGCCTTGAACATGATGAAACCAAGCCAACAAGAAGTGCCCAACCGCGTCAGGGTCTCTTTTTGCAACCTGACGCTCAAGCTTTCGTGTCATTCGCACTGGATCGGTGTCGAATTGCTCAACGTAACTATTTAGGGAGGGCGGTATGGTAAAGGGAAGAGTCTTCATGAGTGCCTAATATATTGGCTTTATGCTACAGATAAAAAGTGAAAATGCATTTTTAGTATCCTTGTATACTGCAATGTAATTCAAAGATTACTTGGGTTTGATTCAATAGTCCTGGCGGGAATTTCACCAATTACCATGGCATCGTTGAAATCACCAATTACTAACGGCATCGTTGAACATATTGTTGGCTATCTGAGATAATGCTTCGGTAGCCGCTTCTAATTCCCCATTAATTGGATCTTCGGTGGGATCATAAGTGAAGCTACTCGAGAAACTCTTATTCCAAAGCGCTTCTTCGCTGCTTGCATATTGAAATCGGGCTTGCACCGTGATACTAACTTGATTTTGGTTGGCCTGCTCATTTCCGCCTATTGCGAAGGGCCGATTACTATATGTTTGGATGCGGCCTTCTATGAATGCATCTGCAGATTCTAGATTAGAGGCTAATTGCAACCTACTCTGATTCACAAATCGTTCTATCAGCGTAGTGTTCAGTCGATCACTTAAATCCCCTAAACCACTGCCAGATTGATCTGGGAAGAAGGGAATATAAATGGTATTAACCCCTTCAGGTATGGAGGCTCCCGTAAAACTATAACTAAGACACGAGATGTGAAGGCTCATTATGCCCAAAAAAAGATAGATCAAGACCTTGTTTTTAGACCACCTCGTAATTGGGCCAGTCCGATGCTCGGAATTCGCTCCATGTTCCATATCTAGTGTATTATTGAGCAGTTATTATTTTTTTTCTAATCCGAATTGATCCAATTTTCGGTATAAAGTCCTTTCACTAATTCCTAGTGTTTCAGAAGCTTTACGTCTATTACCATCAAAAATTTCCAATGCTTTTTGAATAAGAAACTTTTCGGTTTCCTCGAGCGAAGGTATTTCTTTTCCTTTTAATTGTAATACAAATTCGTCTTCATCTTCGTGAATTGGTTCATCATAAGGCTCAAATTCTTCTCCTTTAATGTCACTTTTTTGATGTCTAGCGGCGTAACTCATGGCATCTTGATTATGAGCGTTGTAAGTGTGATCTAGTTTAATGTGCCCGGGATTAGAATAATCTATTGGATTTGTTGGCCCGTTGTGGGCATTCTCGTTTACGTTATCCAGTGTCGATGGATGTCCACCTACACCTAGTAATGCAGGTAATTGAGGATTATTTTTATTCGAGAACAGCGAGTAAACTAGATTTGCTAGCATTTTTTTTAGGTCACCAATATCGTTACTCATTTCAAGAAGAGCGCGATAGATTAATTCCGAACCTTGATGAGCAGATTGTTGATTTCTGCTATCTGTATTGTCTAAGTTTCCTTGTAGCATGGGTAAATTATCCGCAGAACCAATACTTTGACGTCCTTTTAAATATTTTCTAAGGGTGTCAACGTCGACAAATTGTGATTTCTCTAGTACAACGAGCTGTTCGGCAACATTTCGAAGCTCGCGAATATTACCAGGCCAACGGTAGGAGCTAAGTAGGGCTTTTGCTTCATCAGAGAACCCTCTGAATACGGAGTCGTATTTTCTAGAATAATGTTCTACAAAATTTCTAAAAATGGGAATGATATCTTCCGATCTATCACGCAATGCAGGGAGGTAGATTTGAACGGTATCTAATCGGTAATACAAATCCTCTCTAAAACTTCCTTCTTCTACTAATTCCCAAAGATCTTTGTTGGTGGCAGCAATAATTCTAACATCTGTCGTTTGGACTTTGGATGAGCCCACTCTAAAGAATTCTCCATTTTCTAAAATTCGGAGTAGTTTAACTTGAACATTTTTTGGTGTATCACCTATTTCATCCAAAAAAATAGTTCCACCGTCTGCCTTTTCAAAGTACCCTTGTCGAGTATCGTTTGCCCCGGTAAAGGCACCTTTCTCATGCCCGAATAGTTCACTTTCAATGATGCCTTCAGGAATAGCCCCGCAATTTACAATGATAAGCTCGTTATGTTTACGATGGCTCATGCCATGAATAGCACGGGCGGTAACATCTTTACCAACTCCACTTTCTCCTTGTAAGAGAACGGTAATGTCAGTTTTTGCAACCTGCATTATCTTATCTACTACCTGGCGGAGTGCATCAGAACTACCTAAAAGACCAAATTGTTGTTGAAATACTTCTCTATCCATATCTATTATTATGACATTATGTCGTAATATACGAAATTTGTTACAGAGGTAGGATAGGAAAGACTCTTATTCGGGCTAAACTAGCGTTTTAATAATTCAGTGGATTGCTCAATAGGTAAGCTTCGTGTTTCCTTAAAACTAGAAAGAACCAAATTTGATCGAGTTTTGTCCACCCCATCCCAGGATTGAATACGTGATAAGAGACGCTCGAAAGAGGCCGTATTCTTTGTGCGCACTTTTAATAGGTGTGAGCCCTCACCGGTAATACTGTGACACTCTAAAATTTCAGATTCTCTCAACGTTTCTTCAACAAAATTACTGTAATTCTCAGAACCGTCTACCTGAACAAACAGAAAGGCGCTAATGTCAAAATGAAAATCTTTATCGTTAAGAATAGCGTGATACCCCTTAATAAGTCCACGCTCTTCTAGTTTTTTCATGCGCTCTGAAACAGAAGGTACAGATAGCCCTACGAGTTCCGCAATTTTATTGCGCTGAGCTCTGCCATGTTCTTGTAAGTGATTCAAAATTTTAACGTCTATATCGTCAAGTAGTGGTATCATGGTCTGGACGGTTTATTTGATGGAAATATATGGTTGGATGAGCGCCCACCTTAGGTTGGCAAGAGTGTTGAATTGCCTAAATAATCTAAAATATAGGATGGCTTTCCTAAATTTCTAAAGTATAAAATACAAAAGTAGTGAATAAAAGGGAATCACTTTAACATCTTTAACAAGTAAAAAAGCTCAACTAAATGTTTCTAGACCTTGTATCTTTGAACGGTAACTTAATTAAAGCAGCATGTTAGATATCACATTTATAAAGGAAAACCCAGAGTTAGTCATAGATTCAATGAATAACAAAGGGGAGAAGAATGTTCAACTTGTTCAACAAGTAATAGACAAAGATGAACAGTGGCGGCAATTGGTCCATCAGGTAGATACACTTCGAGCTCAAAGTAATAAGGCGGCAAAACAAATTGGGGCTTTGATGGCGAGTGGTAAAAAGGAGGAAGCTCAAGCCATTATTCAGGAAACATCTAAATCTAAAGATGAAGTAAAAGAATTGGAAGATCAGTTGAATGTGATAGCTGAGGAGCGTACATCATTATTACTTCGGATACCTAATGTTGCGCATCCAAGTGTTCCGATTGGACATTCAGAAGAAGATAATCAGGTATACGGTACGTGGGGTTCACCCGATACACAATCATGGCTAAAACCGCACTGGGACATCTTAGAGAGACATGGTTGGTTGGACTTTGAACGAGGGGTGAAGGTTACGGGTGCAGGTTTTCCTTTTTATCTTGGACCCCTAGCGCAGTTGCAGCGAGCGCTCATTTATTTTTTTATAGATGAAGCTAATAAAGCAGGCTATATTGAAATGCAGGCCCCTTATTTCATTAATGAGGATTCCGCTCGGGGTACAGGTCAAATTCCTGACAAGGAAGATATGATGTATGAGATTCCAAGGGATGCTTTTTTTGCTATACCTACTGCTGAAGTACCGGTAACCAACTTCCATCGGGACGAGATACTTTCTGAAGAGCAGTTACCGATTCGTTATGTATGCCACACCCCCTGTTGGAGAAGAGAGGCAGGATCGTATGGCAAGGACGTGAGAGGGTTAAACAGATTGCATCAATTTGATAAGGTTGAACTAGTTCATTTTGTTAAGCCAGAAGAGTCATATGCAACGTTGGAATTGTTACGGGTACATGTAGAGTCGCTACTTCAAAAACTAGGCTTAGCCTATCAGACATTGCTCATGTGTACAGGTGATATGGGTTTCACTCAAACAAAAAAATATGATGTAGAAGTGTGGAGCCCAGGTCAACAACGGTGGTTAGAGGTGAGTTCTTGTTCCAACTTTGAGGCATTTCAAGCGCGAAGAATGCAGCTTAGATACAGAAAAGGGGAGAAAGAGACCGAAATGGTTCATACTCTTAATGGCTCAGGGTTGGCGCTTCCTAGGGTGCTTTCTGCCATTGTTGAAACCTATCAAACCGAAAACGGCCGTGTCAGAGTACCGGATATCTTAAAAAAGTATATTGACCGGGAATATTTGTAGCTGGTTTTTTTAAAGAATGTTATAGCGGCTAACGTTTCAAGCCTAATGATTCGGACCCAGTACTCCCATACCTAACAATTCAAACCTAATGCTCCAAAAGCAATTAAATAGCGTTTACAAAGAAATGTTCTTCTTCGGTATAATTAAGTAAGCGTTCAAGTATAGGTTCCATAGTGTTGTGCTGCATTAATTCCATTCGGAGTTTCTTGCCATTGCGAATTCCTTTTAGGTATTGGCCATAGTGTTTTTTCATTATGATAACACCATAACGTTCACCTTGATGGTCGACCGACAACTGAAGCTGTTTAGCGCAGACCTCAAGACGCTCTCGAAGGGGAATGTCAGCAGAATAACTGCCTTGATCTAGATATGATCTTGTTTGCTTGAAAATCCAAGGATTTCCTATTGCTCCCCGGCCAATCATCACCGCATCTACGCCTGTTTCACTAAATAATTTTGCAGCCAATTCAGGACTAGTTACATCGCCGTTACCAATGATGGGAATATGTAATCCAGGGGTATTTTTGAGCTTTTTAAGCCAGTTCCAATCTGCTTCACCTTTGTATTTTTGGGCTCGTGTTCTGGCATGTACAGTTAAGGCCTTCACTCCAACCGATTGCAGCATATGTGCTACTTCTTGTATACGGATTGAGTTTTCGTCCCAACCTAAACGAGTTTTGACAGTTACAGGTCTGTGATCAACCGCATCAACCACTGTCCCAGCCATACGCTCCATCATGTCTATGTCTTTTAAACATGCTGCGCCAGCACCTTTGTTGACTACTTTGTACACCGGACACCCAAAATTTATATCTACTACATCGGGGTTACTTGCGTCAGCAACTTTAGCAGCTCCATACATAGCCTCTTCACGTCCGCCAAAAATTTGAATTCCTAAAGGGCGTTCAGCTTCTATAAAACTCATTTTATGCAGGGCAATGTCAGAATCGCGGATGAGCGCTTCGGAGCTGATAAATTCAGTAAAGACCATACTAGCCCCCATATTGCGACAAATTTGCCGAAATGGAGCATCTGAAACATCCTCCATAGGAGCTAAAAATAAGGGACGGTCTTGTTTGCCAAGCAGGCTTTCGAAAAAATCTTCTTTACTCATACTCCTAAGATACGAATATCTACTATTCTATCTGAAGCTTCTCAACATAACTTGGGATTTCTGTTAGTCATTTGACTGTAATACTCCTATATTTTAACCCTATTTAGTACAATAAGTTAAACATACACTCATGGATATATCGAAGATTGAAGAATTACTGGGCGATGAAGCCTCCTACTTGCTACATCACACCAGTAAAACAGTTACAAAAGATCAATTAATCCAACCTACTCCTGACTATGTAGATCAGGTTTGGTATCATTCTGATCGAAACAATAGAGTTTTGGGAAACCTACAATGGCTTATGGAATCGGGTCGACTTGGTGGGACAGGATACCTTTCTATACTGCCTGTTGATCAAGGAATTGAGCATTCTGCGGGTGCTTCTTTTGCAAAAAATCCAGACTATTTTGATCCTGAAAACATTGTAAAGCTAGCCGTTGAAGCAGGTTGTAATGGAGTAGCATCGACCTTTGGTGCGTTACGTTCCGTTTCTCGTAAGTATGCGCATAAAATCCCTTTTATTGTGAAAATTAATCACAATGAACTCCTTACTTATCCTAACACGTTTGATCAAATTATGTTTGGTACCATTGATCAGGCGTATGATATGGGTGCTGCAGCAGTGGGTGCAACCATCTATTTTGGATCGGAAGAATCTAACCGGCAAATTCAAGAAGTGGCCCAAGCTTTTGCATATGCTCATGAATTAGGAATGGCTACCATACTTTGGTGCTATACCCGTAATGACGCATTCAAAGTGGACGGGGTTGACTATCACACCTCAGCTGACTTAACGGGCCAGGCAAATCATATTGGATCAACTATTGGTGCCGATATTGTTAAACAAAAGCAACCTACCAATAATGGTGGTTACAAGGCTTTAAATGCGGGTAATTCGTCATATGGTAAATTAGACGAGCGTATTTATTCTGAATTAACATCCGAGCATCCTATCGATTTAACCCGCTACCAAGTAGTTAACTCGTTTATGGGACGTGCAGGTCTAATCAACTCTGGTGGAGCTTCCGGCTCAAACGATTTTGCCGATGCAGTTAAAACAGCGGTAATTAACAAACGAGCAGGTGGAATGGGACTCATTAGTGGTCGTAAAGCATTCCAACGTCCTATTGGTGAGGGTGTTCAACTTCTGAATATGATTCAGGATGTATATCTAAACAAAGAAGTGGATATTGCGTAAAAGTATATTCACCTAAACAGAGCGCACGTGAATTTGGGTGGTTAACCTAATTAACAAAGCTTTTTTTTAGCCTTGTAGAGTTTCCTGCAAGGCTTTTTTTTATACTATAGTATGAGTCAAATAAAGCAAAATGTAGATAGTCCAAAACAGATAATTTCTAAGAAATATCTGTTTTTTTCTATTTCCCTGAGTCTTTTGACAATGGCTGGAGTCATTTGGTATACCTATACCCCCGGCATTCTAGCCTACTTAGCACCCAAAAGACTTCCCGGGCTGGGCATTGCTTTGGTGGTTTCATTCTTGAGAGTATGGTTTTCTGCAGCAAAAATTCGCTACTTATCTGCGGGAGTTATTAATTGGTTGGGAGCATTTAGGGTGCAATTGAGCTGGGACTTTACCTCAGCAGTTACCCCCTCTACCATAGGTGGAGCTCCTATGGCAACCTATGCTATGACTAAAGAAGGACTACGATTGGGTGAGTCTACCGCAATCATATTGTATAGTGTATTATTGGATCAAATCTGGTTTGCCATCGCTATCCCAATCTTACTTGTGGCTGGTATCTATATGGATGTAGTTCCGCCGTCGGTGGGTTTTTTGGGTGAAGCGTCCATGCTTGTTCTGTATGTATCCCTGCTTTCATACGCTGGGGTACTCGCATATGGAGTTTTAATTAAACCATCAGCAATTTCAAAAATTATCAAGTGGTTTGCAAAATTACCATTCCTTCGGAAACACAGGGATAAAATACATTCTGAGGCACAAAACCTCGAGCAATATGCCCATCAGCTCAAAGCAAAGCCGTTTCGATTTTTACTTCAGGCATTCTTTTACTCCACTATGTCATGGCTAGCTAGAGTTGCACTTGCACCTATTGTAATACTAAGTTTGTTGCCAGCACCAGAACTACTTTCAGTATTACGAAGCTTGGCGATGAATCTAGCCTTTTTGGTAGTACCAACTCCTGGTGGTAGCGGTGGAGTTGAAGGACTCTTTGTTCTATTTCAAGGTCCACTCATTTCAAGGGAAGCTTTCATTGGTCTGGCATTATTTCTATGGCGTATTATTAGCTATTACATTACTATTGCGATGGGAATGATGGCTACTACTTGGTATGTAAACCAGGAAGTGCATGAATATAAAAGCAACTAAGAGTAAGTAGTTTCGGTGTTGAAACTCTTTATCATAGTAGGTGAACATATTCAAGCTATCTGATTAAGAAAAAATTGAGTGTATAACTATTCTATTATTGTTTATGGCTAAATCGAATCAAATTTTTGTATGCACTTCATGTGGACATGAATCGCCCAAGTGGCTAGGAAGTTGCCCAGGATGTAAAGAGTGGAATAGTTTCGTCGAGCAAGAAAAAATAACGGGTTCAACTAAGCCGCACAAAGCTAAAATCGCAGGCTTAGAGCCAGAACAAGCACCTAAACCCCAAACGCTCAACGAGATTACGGCTACGGAGGC
Organism: Rhodothermaeota bacterium MED-G12; assembly: GCA_002457365.1. Lineage (GTDB taxonomy): Bacteria > Bacteroidota > Rhodothermia > Balneolales > Balneolaceae > UBA1275. Next base: position 8,558 of record NTKP01000014.1, on the reverse strand, counting down.
ATCTCGGTTTCAAACCGGAATTGCTGAATTTGATAGGGTGTTGGGTGGTGGATGTATGAGAGGATCCTATGTGCTCATTGGTGGAGCTCCTGGGGTTGGTAAAAGTACGCTTACTCTTCAAATAGCTAAGGCCGAACCAAATTTGTCTATTTTATATTGTGCTGGTGAAGAATCTGTCATGCAGATTAAACAACGAGCCAAACGCATGGGGGTCACCTCTGAAAAACTCTGGTTAATCAACGAAACACGCATCGAATCCATCATTGAGCAGGCTCAAAAGTTACAACCTGATTTACTCATTGTTGATTCTATTCAAACTGTTTACAGAGACCAGTTAAGTAGTATGCCAGGTAGTGTTGCTCAGGTAAAAGAGTGCGCTGCTTTGCTTCAACAATTGGCCAAAAAATCCAGTTTGTCCATTATGATAATTGGTCACATTACTAAAGAGGGGGATATCGCAGGTCCTCGGGTGTTAGAACACATGGTAGATACCGTGCTTAGTTTTGAAGGGGACGATCATTACACCTACCGGCTGTTACGAAGTATAAAAAATAGATTTGGGCCAGCTCATGAGGTAGGGGTTTTCGAGATGAAGCAGGATGGCTTGGATCAGGTTCCCAATCCTTCTGCCTATTTTTTAGCAGAACGAAATCAAGAAGTATCTGGAAGTGCCATTGGTTGTATAATGGAGGGAAGCCGACCCATATTGGTTGAACTTCAAGCATTGGTTAGTCCTAGTGCATATGGGACTCCGCAACGCACCGTCAACGGAATGGATCGCAACCGTGTCTTGTTACTTTTGGCCGTTTTAGAAAAACGTACTGGGTTTAAATTTTCGGATAAAGATGTGTATGTTAATGTCGCTGGTGGTTTAAAAATAAAAGATCCAGCAGCCGATCTTGCGCTTTGTATGGCTTTGGTATCATCCCTATTGGATATAGCTTTGGATAATAATCAACTTTGGTTGGGCGAAGTAGGTTTAGGTGGGGAACTAAGGCGGGTTGGCCAATTGGAAAGGCGCATTAAAGAAGCTGAAAAACTAGGGTATATTCATAGTTGGGCTAAGGACCAACATCAGTCACACAACAAGCCTTCACACCTAAAGGATATACTGAATAGTTTTGGGCAAAAAAAAAAGCCCTAGATAAACCAGGGCTTCTATGTGATAACAATCTTGAGAGAAACTAGAAGTTTTCTCGTTGACGTCGACGCTGCTCACGGACGGCCTTTTTCATGGCTTCCCGTCGTTCAATAGATGGTTTTGTGAACTGTTGACGATCCTTAAATTCATTAAGAATACGAGAACGAGTCACCATCTTTTTGAAACGATTAATCGCGCGTTCAACGCTTTCGTTGTCTTTAACTTCAACGCCTAGCATTGAGCCTCACTTCCTTTCATTGTATTATTTCTCATTATTGAGAGGCATAAATATATGGTTTTTTTCTACCAGATAAAAAACAGTTCTATGTACAAATAACGAAAGAAAATACTAAGAAAACACAAATCACAGACAGCAAAGGACCATTAGAGGTGATTTAAAATCCATTTTTTATCTAACCAATGAGGATGTAATCCCAAACCAAATAAAGCATAATCATATTTAGAAGGGTCAAGTGGGTCTAGTAATAGAAGTTGCTCTTGTAATTCCTCTACCGCCTTCCAGTCGTTTTGATTTCGGGTAATTAAACCAAGCTTTCTGCTCTGTCTAGCCACATGAACATCTAATGGGATATAAATTTGGGAAGGAGGCATAAAGTTCATACTTCCCACGTCTACTGGGCCCCCTCTAATTGTCCAGCGTAGATACATATAAAGCCGTTTGCATGATCCCCCTTTTTCAGGATTAGAAATGTGTCTTCGGGTTCGAGCTGGTATTTCAGGAAAAAAACTGAAAAATTCTTCGTGGAAGACTCCCATTAAAGGACGTTTTTTTGCTGTCGAAAGAGTCAAACAATTTGCCCAAAAGGCCTCAAAGGTGGTAAAGTGAATGAGGATTTGTTGCATGGTTTTGATTAACCAATACATATCCTCGGAATTAAAGGTTCTATGTTTAAAGCCCGTTAATCTACGCGCATCTAATTCCGTAAAATTACCTATAAAATCTAGTGGTCTATATGCCATTCTCGACAGCAAATCATCCACCTTCGCAATGACGATAGAGCGCTTACCCCATGCCATTGTCGCCGCAAAAAAACCAGCTACATTTATTTCTTCTGCATCTTCAAAAGCATGTAAAAATTGAATAGGATCATCTTTTATATACGCTGGAACCTCCATTCTCGATACCCATTGATCCAAAACAGGCTTAAGCTGGAATAGGTATTTTTTTGATCGTTTACGCAAATCGTTTCATCAGGGCAAGAGTTAAGGTCTTATTCGCCTTTGGAAAGGGATAATTTTTTAAATCCTGAATTGAAACCCACTTAATTTGTTCACTTGCTTTGGCTGTTGGGGTTTGCTGTGTGTTGGTTGGTTTCAAAACACAAAGAAAAGCGCTTAGGGTTATAGTAAAGTGTGAATAGGCATGTTTTAAGCTCATAAACTCTTCTATTACACTGATTTCTATACCTAACTCTTCTTGAATTTCTCTATGCAGTGCTTCTACGCTGGTTTCATTACTTTCTTGTTTTCCACCGGGGAATTCCCATAAACCACCTAGCATAACATGTTCAGGCCGTTGGGCAATTAGCACCTCTTCTTGTTCATTTATAATAATGGCTACCGAAATTTCTTGATGAGGTCGTTTAGCCTTTTTTGAAGTGTAGGGTATGTGCTCGGTCTTGGCCGTTCGGTATGCGACGCATTTTGAAGCGAGAGGGCAGGTTTCGCAAGATGGTTTGGTAGGGGTGCATACCGTAGCCCCTAATTCCATCAGGGCTTGATTGAAGTCGGCGGGTGGATGTCCTTTTATCCAGTCATCTACTTCCTGCTGAACTAGTTTTCGTGTACCTGTTTTTCGGGTGTCCTGTTCAATCCCGCAAAATCGCGTAACGGTTCGGATTACATTTCCATCCATCACCGCATGTTCTAATCCAAAGGCAATACTTGCAATAGCTGCTGCAGTGTAAGGTCCTATTCCTGGGAGTGCTAGCAGCTCTTCATATTCCCTAGGAAGTGAACCCGCATAGTCATCTGCCACTATCTTGGCTGTTTTGTGAATATTTCTTGCCCGACTATAATATCCAAGTCCTTCCCATTGCTTTAAAACATGTTGAGTGGACGCCGCAGCCAAGTCGTGAACACTTGGAAAGGCCGTCATAAATCGATTGAAAAAAGGAAGTGCTTGATCTACTCTGGTCTGTTGCAACATTATTTCTGAGATCCAAATAGCATAAGGGTCGTTGGAATCTCGCCACGGCATACTTCTTTTGTTGTTGTCAAACCACGATAATAGGCGTTCGGCACAATTAGAGTCGAAAAGGGGATCCATTTCGGATTTAGTCATGCTTCTGTCTAATTGTTATCCCTTGGCAAATCGATTACCTTTAACTCTATCTCAACCGAGCTAGCAGCCCCTAAGGCATCCGTTGCTATGACTTTGAAACGGTGAACGCCCAAATCTTTCTCACCCGGAGTCCAAGTAAGTTGCCCACTTTTTTCATCTAAGCGTGCACCCTTCGGTAGATCAACTCCTAAAAAGCGAATCAACGATTCTTGACTATGCTTCGCTTCTGGATCCATAGCCGTATAGTTAACCGTATACGGATCTCCCATAATTAACGTACTGGTACGAATAGGGCTTATTCTAGGAGGATTATTAAAACTGGTGATGTCTATTTGTATAAAGGTACTATCCAGCAACCCAGTAGAACTTTGAGCTATTATTTGTAACCGATGAATACCGATTTGACTGAATTGGGGCTGCCAAAATATTCCCTGGCCTTTCACTTTCATTCCACTAGGGGCTCCTTTAACACTAAATCTAAGGGCTTCAGTGGGCCAATCCTCTGAGACTTGTATACCAAAAAGAATAGGATTTGGGTAGGGTACTATTTTAGGTTCATAGGGTAGGAGGGTGAGTGAACTTGGTAATGGTTTTGTATCTACTGATTGAGACACTTCACTTCGTTCCGAGCCAACATTCACTTTTCCAATAGCACCAAATTCATGAAGCCATAATTGATCCGCACTTCCTGTCAACTTGTAATTAGCCCCAGTATCCTTCTTCCAAGGGGTTACTTCATTATTATGTAACAGCCAAATTTCTTTCTTAGAGCTTTCAATGAAATAGGTGTCTTGGTAGTTAATAACATCCACTATAGCAGTACCAATATCAGCTAATCGTGAGCTAGAGCCATTTTCGCCAATCCGAAAAAGTACCCCTGCTTCACTACTTCCAAACAATTCATCATCAACCAAATGCAAATGAACAATAGCTTGATTGATGTCAATGGAACTAACCCATTCTAGGGTATCTTGATCCGCCGTCCACGAAAAATTATGAACTTTAGCAGGGCTGAGTACAAAAAGTTGTTGGGAGCGAGGAGTACTTAACACGTCCAGCACCGGTTCTCTTTGGAGTAATTCATTGGCAATGAATTCAACAGGAGAATCAAAAGCTTCAGGACTTTGTAATCCTAACACCCCTAAACCCTCGTCTCCTAATGCTAGGTACACATGGTCACGAAGTCGGGCTACCCCCCTTGGCTCTGTGGATAAATAGGTGGATGAATACACACCCAACACAGAAGTAGGCTCTAACACAGTCAATCGTGTTCCGTTGCCAAATAAATAGGCAAAGCGAATATCCGATGTAATTTTATTGCCACGTCGCTGCATCCCACTATTGGTATATAACCATTGTGTATTATCAGTGGTAACTCTAAAAACAGCTAATCCTTCCTGCTCTGAGAGAACATACAAATGGCTTGGGCTTGAAGCGATATCTAACACCTGTTCTAAATTCATCGAAGGGCTAAACCGAAGGCCTTCGCCTGTAGCCTGCGCTAGTAAATTCGGCTGGCTAAGAATGAATAATGATAGAACTAAAGAGTAGATTATGTTTGTTTTCTCGACTTTCATTGAACATGCATGGGTTGTTTTCGATTCTCTGATGCTAACAAATTGAAACGTGAAAATGTATGTGAAGCTAAGCTTGACCAGCTTAATTCTACTACTTTTCAGCCTCGCGGTAACCATGTTTTCAACCTGCACCAATTAGCAACATTAGAACCTGGCTAAAAGTACGATTCTTTTACTATTTAATTATAGCCAATTATGCTTTTGATACCAAGTTAAGGTAGACCTCAAGCCGTCATTTAAGCTGATTTCTGGTGTATAACCCCAGTCTTCTTTGGCTTTATTTGAGCTACAAAGCCAAGATTGTGTAAGTTCTTCCGCCTTATCTGGATTTAATGCAGGATACACTCCAAAAATAGGAGCTATGGTTTCGGCCACTTTTGCTATGGTCATAAGCACTCCTTTTGGCACCCGGATCCGTAGGTGAGACTTTTGAAGAATGGTAGCGCATTCCTTGTAAATCTCATTCCATGAATACCCATCTTCAGAACCTCCAAGGAAGTAGGTGTGAATTCCAGCACGATCGTAGAGCCTAGATGCCACGATACCCTTTACCAGATCCTGAACGTGAACTAGGGAGAGGGTTTTTTCTGTGGGATTGCCTAGTATAGGTGCCACTCGGTAATTAAGGGCTTTAAATAATCCATAGATATCGGTTTCTCTAGGTCCGTAAACGGCCGGGGGGCGTATAATTTTAATGCTTAATGTGGGGTGGTTGGCCCAGTTTTTCTCCGCATAGAGTCGATGGATTTCTTCTTCCATCTGTTTTTTGGAACGACCGTATGCGCTGATGGGGGACAAGGGAGCTTTTTCTGTGAGAGGGGTTTGGCTAGAGGGACCGGCGGCGGCGAGGGAGGAAAGTATAATAATGTTGGATATCCCAGATTCAACCGCAAGCTCTATCAAATTTTTAGTGGCTTCTACATTGGCTTTAAAAAAATCAGAATAGCTTGGGGCATGCAGAATGGCCGCCCCATGGATGAGTACATCAACCCCTTGTAGCTCTTTTTTAATGGGTTCTAGGTTTTCCAATGTGGATGTAACCGGAGTGTAGTCGAGCCCCTTTAACCATTTTTCCTTATTTCTGACCAAAACGCGAACTTCTTCACACTCCGGCAACGTTAGTACGTGCTCAACTAGATGACTTCCAACAAAACCAGTTCCACCAGTAACAAAGGCTTTCATAAATGCGTATATTTACGGGTTACTTGGTAATTGAGTAGGATCTGAAGATACTATCATGGATAATCTAGAGTACCATTCTTTTGGTTATTTATCAGCTAACGACAATTAAAATACAAAGAAGCCGATTGCTTTTTTATACTTATTTGAGCGAATAGGCAGTGAACGTGTTATCAAATCAGTTGATTATCTAAATGAGCGAACTAAGAGTAGCCCTATTCACCGGTAATTATAACCATATTCGAGATGGTGTAGCCCTAACATTGAATCGATTGGTTCAGTACTTAGAGCAGCAAAATATTCCTGTACTTATCTTTGCTCCAAGCGGACCAAATCCTGCAATAAACCCTCATGAAGGTACTTTGAGGGTTACTCCTTCAATTTCTATGCCCGTGCCCGGTAGAAAGGAATACCGAGTGGCCACACATTTCCCTCACAAATTCCGGCAAGAGTTGGAGGCTTTTCAGCCTACTCTCGTCCATATAGCTACTCCCGATGGACTTGGGATAGGGGCCTTAAAATGGGCAAAAAAGTATGATGTACCTGTGGTAAGTTCGTATCACACTCATTTCCTGAGTTATGTAGACTATTACAAACTCTTCTTAGGACCGGTCAAATGGCCTTTTAAGAAGATGATGCAATGGTTTTATCCCCAATGTCAACGAGTGTATGTTCCTAGTCAATCCATGATTAATGAGCTAGGAGTTGAGGGGATCACTGGGGATATGAAAATTTGGGCAAGAGGAATAGATACCAAACTTTTTAACCCCGAAAAAAGGGATCTTGAGTGGCGGAAAAAAATGGGTTTCGCAGAGGATGAGATTGTGGTGAGTTTTGTTTCTCGGTTAGTTTGGGAAAAAGAATTGGGAACCTACATAGAAAGTGTCCAACGAATGCAGCAAAGAAATCCAAAGGTAAGAGCATTAGTGGTAGGGGACGGAGCAGCAAGGTCCGAGGCTCAAAAAAAATTACCTAATGGGGTTTTTACCGGTTTTTGTTCAGGTGAAGACTTAGCTCGTGCCTACGCTAGTTCTGATTTATTCTTATTCCCTTCCTACACTGAAACTTTCGGTAATGTAACCTTAGAAGCAATGGCTAGCGGAGTCCCTTGTCTAGTTGCAAATGCAATAGGTTCATCCTCCTTAGTAGTAGAGGGAGAAAATGGCCGACTTGCACGGTCTGGAGATGTTGATGATTTTACCAAAAAGCTGGAGCACATGATTTCAGATCCAACTGCTTTACAGAATATGGGAAGGCGCTCACGCGAGCTTGCACTAAATTACCAGTGGAATCACATAAATGAGGCATTGGTTACTGATTACAGAACAGTGGTGTCTAATGTTCAAGCAGACCTCAACTAATAAGTCTTTAGCAGATACGATTTATGTCCCAATCATCACTAAAGGTTCTATACATTTCACACTCTCATCCTCCTGATGAAGCCCCACTCGAGAACATGGGAGGAATGCAGCGCGTTAGTATGCAGCTGGTTCAAGCTTTAGTGGATAATTCTACGGTGGAAATTCAGACAATCATACAAAAAGCACCGTGGAAAGGTATTGAATGGAGAACGCTTCTATTTTTATTGAAACTACGACGCCAAATACCACAAGTTATTGATAGTTTTAAACCGGATGTGATCTTGTTTTCCTCTATGGTTACGGCAAGTATGGCTAGATGGTTAAAGGGCAAGGTTTCTGTACCGATGGTCACTATTAATCATGGTCAGGATGTAACAATGCCTTATGGGTGGTATCAAAAACACGTCAGTAAGGTATTGGACGCCTTGGATGGAGTTATTTCAGTTTCGCAGGCTACTAGGCAAGCTTGCATTGATCGCGGCATGGATCCAGGAAAAGGAGTAGCACTACCCAATGGAATTCAAATTCAAGATTTGTTGCCAATGGATGCGGATTACATGAATCCGGCACATGTTGAACAGCTTCTAGTCTTGGAACCAACCGAAGCGGTAGAAGAAATAAAAGTGCTTAAAAGGGCAGCAAAAAAGGAATTGGGCGAACACGTTAACATCAACCTGTTGGATAAACCCGTTTTACTTTCGGTGGGTCGACAGGTGCCTAGAAAAGGGCATGCTTGGTTTATTGAGAAGGTGCTTACCCAGCTGAATCATCCTTGTCATTATCTATTGGTTGGCGATGGGCCAGAGCGGGAAACGATATTAACGGCTATCCATCGGAATGCTGAGGCATTGGCTGAAAGACATATCCATGTACACATTTTAGGCCGGAAATCGGATTATTGGGTTCATAAAGCGTACACCGCAGCAGATGTGTTTATGATGCCCAATGTCAAAGTTGAGGGTGATATGGAGGGCTTCGGTATTGTATTATTGGAG
>NTKP01000013.1 GCA_002457365.1 Rhodothermaeota bacterium MED-G12 | reverse complement strand
CATCGCTGAAACGCTAAGACCAGTGAATCAGATTTTTTTTATAGGATATTCGCATTCCCCAACTTCATACATCTTTTTGGGTAAAACCCCCTATTCCTCTTCACAGAGAGCCAGTATTGGGTATATATCGGCTTATACTGTTCGCATTTTTGGAAGCTACTTAAACGTTAGTGCACGTCTTCACCCCATCACAGAGTACACTTATTCCAAGCGCGATGCCGGTGGAAGCTTGGATACTATCCGAGGCTGGTCTTTGGATCCCCTTGGGTTAAGTTCAACTGTTCAACTTAACAAAACAACTCGCCTGCGAAATACGGTGTATGGTGGATTTACTATTATGCCTTATACCTTTCCAACGGACAAAGGTCGCCGCCTAAATTTCAATTTTGAGTTGCAATCCACTATTGAGCAGGCATTAGGGAAACAATATGTGATTTCGTTTGGGGGAGCGTTCCATCATATTTCAAATGCACAAACTGGGGAGCAAAACCCTGGCATAGACTCTATATACATGTTGTTAAGATTATCTTATCTTATCGATTAACCATAAATCACGATACTAGATCCTTTTAAACTATGTCCATCCAAGCAAATCTTCATACCTCTAAAGGCATTATTCATCTTGAATTATTTGCCGATCAAACTCCAAAAACCGTGGCCAATTTCGTTAATTTAAGCCTACGTGGTTTTTATGACGGCTTACATTTCCACCGAGTAATTCCTGATTTCATGATCCAAGGTGGCTGTCCTCTGGGCTCTGGTGTAGGAGGTCCTGGCTATCGTTTTGAAGACGAATTTGTACCTACATTACGTCATAGTGAGCCTGGTAAATTATCCATGGCAAATGCAGGTCCGGGTACCAACGGCAGTCAGTTTTTTATTACACATGTAGCAACACCTTGGCTAGATGACCGTCATTCTATTTTTGGTCAAGTAGTTAGTTCAGAAGACCAAGAAGTTGTAAACAACATACAACAAGGTGATACCATCAAGAAAGTCGAAATAATTGGATTCGCCGATGAACTTCTATCACAGGTAAAAGAAGTGACCATGTGGAATGAGTTACTGGATGAAGATTGATCTAGATAATATTCCTGAAAAGAAGGGATTTCGAAGACGAATACATGTAATCATATTTGGTTCGGATACCCTTGCAGGTAAATTATTCGACATTGTTTTAATTGCAGCTATAGCACTTAGTGTGGCGGTGGTAATGTTGGATAGTATTGGGAGTATCAGAGCTAATTTCGGTGATTTACTTTGGAAATTAGAGTGGTTCTTTACCCTCCTTTTTAGTGTGGAATATCTACTTAGGATTGCTACGGTAAAAAAAGTTAAGCAATATGTGTTTAGCTTTTACGGGGTTATTGATTTCCTTGCTATTCTACCTACCTATTTAAGCATTCTTATACCTGGTACGCAGTACCTCATAGCCATACGAGTTCTTCGAATACTGCGAGTATTTCGTATTTTAAAGCTAGCTCATTATTTATCGGAGGCTAATTTTATTACCAAGGCTTTATGGCAAAGTAGAAGGAAAATTCTCGTTTTTCTGTTTGCTGTTGTGATAATATGTGTCTTTGCAGGATCCATTATGTATGTGGTTGAGGGGCCTGAAAATGGCTTTAGTAACATTCCAATTTCCATATACTGGGCTATTGTTACCCTTTCAACAGTAGGTTTTGGAGACATAACCCCTATTACACCGCTCGGTCAATTTATTTCTGCCATAATTATGATACTGGGCTACGGTATTATAGCCGTACCCACAGGAATTGTAACCTATGAGATGACCAAAAGCACTCGTAAGCAACACAGCTGTGTAGAATGTGGTAAGCAAGACCATGAGAAGGATGCATTGTTCTGCAAACATTGCGGTAACGAACTCTGAATAACATATTGTTATAAGGAACTTTTAAAGATTTCAATCGTATAATTTATACGAATTAAAAGTCAATCCGATCCTATGAACAAGATATCTTTATGCACTGTTACCCTTGTCTTAAGTGCTTTTCTGAGCCCATTTATAACTTCAGTATCCGCCCAAAATAATACTGATTTCACGAGTGAATTAATTGATTTTGAAAACCAGTCCAGGGATTCTACACTATCTTATACAAAGTGGCGAGTTACATTTCTGAATAGTTTAGGCACTAATGGAAATAACTCCCAAGAGTATACTGCACAATACTCGATTAATCTTGTTGGTGGGATTCATGGAGGTTTAGATGGGCGAGAATTTGGTTTGTTATATAATGTGGAGACGAACTATGTTCATGGCTTTCAAATAGCAGGACTTGGTAATGTTTCATTAGGAGAAATGTCAGGTTTGAACATTGCTGGTCTCTCCAACTACTCCCAAGGGCCGATGAAAGGGCTTCAACTTAGTGGACTAGCAAACATCTCGGAAACTAGTATGGAGGGGTTGCAACTTTCCGCAGGACTTAATGTGAGTGCTGGTGAACTAAGTGGGATGCACATAGCTGGAATTGCAAATTTAAGCCAAGATGATCTAGCTGGTCTTAACTTGGCGGGTGGTTTTAATGTGACCAATGAAGATATCGAAGGGCTAAACCTAGCGGGTATTGCAAATATAAGTAATGATGACATAGAAGTGTTAACTATTGCAGGTATTGCTAACGTATCTACTGAAGATCAATCTGGGCTAATAATGTCTAGTGTTGCGAATGTTAGTGGTGATTTTATGGAAGGACTTATACTAACAGGAGGAATAAACGCTGCTAAAAAAATAGAAGGTTTAAGTGTATCTGGAGTAGCTACTTTGTCAAATGATTTGACAGGACTTACTATAAGTCCTGTCAATATCCAAAAGACGATAACAGGACTTCACGTAGGTTTTGTAAATGTTGCTGAAGAGATTGACGGAGTTTCGATTGGCCTGGTTAGTTGGTATGGTAATGGGAGAAAAAACGTTGACATTCGCTACTCCGATAGTGGGTTCTTAGACATGGGATTTACAACTGGGACTCACCGATTATATAATCAAATTAGTGTGGGATTTGTTCCTCAAGAAAGCAATGTGTTTAAATTAGGGGGCTCTATTGGGCTTGTTTTCGATATGAGAGATCGTTTTTCAGGAATTTCTAAGGATAATTGGACGGTTACCCATGAGTTGTCTCTATATCAATACATGGAGGATAAATGGCATAGGCAAAATACGAAACAATTCACCTACCGCTATTTAATCTCGTCGATGCCGAATAACCAATTTTCAATCTATGCAGGCCCCAGCCTTAATATACTTAAAGAGGGTTCGGTAGATGACCTAGCCTGGTATTCAGTGTGGAGCCCATCTATAAAAAGCGCTAACTATCAGGTATGGGTTGGATTTAACATCGGTATGAGGCTATTCAAACAAGAAGCAGTTGAACGAGTCAATTTTCCCTTAGAGCGTAATTTCTAAGTATTACGCATGGTCATTTTAAAGAATCTTGCTGCGAAGATCTTTCGATTCTAAGCCTTATGGGGCCAAATTTTATTTTGTGCCAATCGAACCAGTAGCAAGGCTATTCCCCACTGTACTAGGATTGTGGCTAATGAGTATGGACTTAGTGGGTTAAACCAATCATCCGGAGCGTATTCTGCGACACTTAAATACATCCACCATCCAAGTAAGGTGATTACTTCAATTGGCACTACATAGGTAATGACAATGTCCCACCATTTACCTAACGGTTTAGTTTCCCCTGGTTGATGTACTAATTCTTCTCGGAACCTTGTTGCGCCATATTGAATAACAGCATAAGAGATAAACGCCCCTGAAACCATAAGACCTACCCCCCAAACAAAATCTTGATTTCCAAAAAAAGTAAGATTCAAAGCGGAAGGTAATCCAAACACAAAGCCAGCTGTACCAGTTAAGATAGTTGCTTTTTTACGGGTAAAACCTGCATCTACAGCTACTTTGACAACCAACTCAATCATAGACAAGAGAGAGCTAAATGCAGCAAAACTTAGGCCCAGAAAAAATAAAATAGAGAAAATACCGCCACCAGACATAGTTGCGAATAACTGTGGCATCCAAATAAATGTAAGACCCGTGCCTGCTGGTCCCGAATTCTGCATTATTTTTAATATTTCAGCATTTGACATACTATCTCCCAAGGTTCCAAAAACCGTGGAGAAAATAATGATGGCAGCCACTAATGAGATAACATTATTCCCAATACCCGTCTGGAACGCACTGACAGTAATCCGGTCATGGGTTCGCATATAGGCGGCATAGGTAAGAATTAACCCCCATGCTGCGCCCGTATCCCACGCATTTTGAGTAAGTGCTTCAAGCCATATTCTTGGCTCTGTTAACGTATTCCAATCTGGGGTGAATAAATATCGAATACCCTCCCAGGAGCCTGGTAAACTTATCGCTTTAACCAACGAAACCAATAAAATGGTAAAAAGTAGAGGGATTAATATTTTGTTCACCTTCTCTATAGATGAAATACCTTTGATAACTACCCAAGAACCCAGTAGCATGACTATTCCGTGAGTAAATACGGGTATTCCCTGTGCATGAAAAGAATTCCATACACCCATCGCTTGCTCATAACTGTTAGGTAGTCCAGATTGAAGTGACTGTGATAAATAATACAAACACCAACCGGCCACCACACTATAGTAAAACATGATGGCGGTAGCGACAAGACCTATGAAAGCGCCCATCCAAGCCTTATTTTTACCTGCTATTGCTACATAGGATCCAACTATACCTCTACGCCCTTTCTTACCAATTCCATATTCAGCAATAATGAGCGGTATGGACCAGAGAAATAAAAAGCTTACCCAGGCCACTAAAAAAGCACCTGCTCCAGCTTCACCTCCATTTTGAGCCGCTATTCTTGGGAAGCGCCATATATTGCCTGTCCCAATGGCGATTCCAAGTACACTAAGTATTAGACCCCATTTAGTTGAAAATCGCTGTTTTTCTTCAGATTTCCCTTCCATTTTTTGCATCTATTTTTCGGTCTTTGATAAGAAATTATTGTTAGACTGTGGTATCTTAAATAATGTCAATTAGCCTTGTTCTGTTTTGATTCAAACAACGCTATCCCTATCATTAAGGGTACGTATACAAGGCTGCGACAATCTATTTTTATGTTGCACCAATTTCAATCATCATTGCTGTAAGATTATACTAAATGTTTGACTCACATCAGAAAACAAATAAGTGGCTTGCTCTAGCTACCTTTTTCATCTCCCTTGTTATATATAGCTTAACCATGGCTCCTACAGCTAGTTTTTGGGATGCAGGGGAATTCATTGCAGTGGCACATGGGCTCCAAGTAAATCACCCACCGGGGGCACCCTTATACTCCATCTTAGGGCGGCTATTCTCTATGTTTATGCCCACAGAGTACGTAGCCATAAGCATTAACTTTATGAGTGTACTTTCCTCAGCACTTACCGTTATGCTACTTTACCTAATCGTTGTTAGGCTGATCCGTGAGTTTAAACCAAATGTCAATGAATGGACATCAGGGGATAAAATCGCCCATTATGGAGGAGCTCTGATTGGCAGTTTAACCTTTGCGGTTACCGATACATTCTGGTTTAATGCGGTAGAAGCTGAAGTATATGCAATGTCAATGTTTTTTACTGCTATTGTAGTGTGGTTAGCCCTCAAATGGTCCGAGCATCATGAAAAACCGTACAGTGAACGTTGGCTGGTACTCATTGCCTATATGTTTGGATTGGCTATTGGTGTTCACCTTCTTAATCTACTTGCCATATTTTTTGTAGCACTTATCGTATACTTCAAAGTGAAGGATACCATCGAGATAAAAAGTTTTGGCGTAATGGGGATAATTGCAGTCTTTTCATTCTTCCTGATATATCCCATAACTATTCAAAAACTTCCAGATTGGGCGTCTAAAATTAATGATGCTTCCTACGGGTTAATTGGTCCGTTTACCTTCATATTCTTGCTAATAGGTCTGTTGGTATATGGGATTTACTACACTCAGAAACATAAGCATCGACTTGCCAACATAGCCCTAATTAGTTATGTGATGATTATAATAGGGTATTCATCGTACTCTGTTATTATGATCCGATCTATTGCTGACCCCCCTGTTGACGAGAATGATCCAGAAACCGTAGAGGACTTTGTTAGCTACTTAAAACGTGAGCAATATGGAGACACCCCAATACTCAAGGGGAATTCCTATGATGCTGCAACTGGGCAGATCAATACGCAAAAAGAGGTTTGGCTACCACGTAGACATTCACAGGCACCTAACCACTTATCTTATTATGCGCGATATGATAGTGATTTTGAGTACTTTTGGGACTATCAAGTGCGTCATATGTACTTGCGCTATTTCAATTGGAATTTCGTAGGAAGAGTAGCTGATATTCAAGATACTGGTTGGCAATCAGGGTTTGAAGAAGAAAAGTACCCGGAAAACCGAGCCAGTAATGCGTATTATTTTATCCCGCTTCTACTCGGGCTTATAGGGGTCTTATATCATTTTAAAGCCGATAGAAATCGAGCATTAGCAGTACTTGTTCTATTCATTGTAACAGGTCTAGCCATTATTGTGTTTTTGAACCAACCCCCCTATCAACCAAGGGAAAGAGATTACGCATACGTAGGCTCCTTTTTTGCATTTGCTATTTGGATAGGATTAGGAAGTGCTGGCTTACTCGAATTCATACATAACAAGCTAAAAAACAACACCGTAAGTGTAACCGCCTTGGTTATACTACTTCTTGCATCCCCTGTTTGGATGGCTTCGCAGAATTGGGATGATCATGATCGAAGCAATCGTTATGTTGCTCCAGATTACGCTAAAAATCTATTGAATTCCTTAGCTCCAAACGCGATAGTGTTTACGAACGGGGATAATGATACTTTCCCACTTTGGTACGCACAAGAAGTAGAAGGAGTTCGTACCGATGTAAGAATTGTTTGCCTAAGTTTATTAAACACCGATTGGTATATAAAACAACTTAAAAATCAGTGGTCACACGAATCAGCTCCATTACCTTTTAGTTATACGGACCAGCAAGTTGATCAAATCACCTCGCGCATTGACCGATGGGAACCAAAAACGATTACCATACCTGTGAACAAAGAGGCATTAAGGGTAGCCTTTTCAGAAGATCAGAAATATAAAGAAGCCATAGATGTACGGGCAGACACTAGTTTGCAATTACTAAAAACAGGCGTCGACTTTGAGATACCTGTAGAAGAGTTAGATGATGAATTACGTTGGCGCGTGGAAGGCCGCTTGTACGGGCGCGACCAGCAAGGAAACGGTATTTACTACATGCAAGTTCAAGATTTGATGATTATTGATTTGCTCCAATCCAACAATTGGTTACGTCCCATTTATTTTGCAAATACGGTTTCATCATCCAGTATGTTAGATCTTCAACCCTACTTCAGAACGGAAGGAAAAGCCTACCGTGTCATACCCAAGCGGTTTAATTCAAGAACCATGGGATATATCGATCCTGCTATTCATGCTAAGCGCTTACGCAATTTTTCGTTTACTGAATGGAATAATCCAGATGCCTATTTTGATGAGAATATTCGTCGAATGCTAAGTAATTATCGGTATACGTTTTTACAGTTATCTGAACGCTATCAAGAGTTAAATGAACCAGATTCTGCTCGTTATTGGTTAGATTTTTCAGAGCAAAACATACCATTCAGACCAGATGAAGAAAGCTATAATATTCAGTCTTTATTTGCTATTAATTATCTCAAGTTAAATGCTCAGGATCAGGCAGCAGCCATAGCAAAAAGGATTAGACCTATTATTAACAGAGAGTTCCTCAACGATTTTGAAGTCTTTCAACGGTACCAACAAGAATTTGACGAATTAAATAATGAATTCGAAGCCTCTAGAAGATCCGGTGATGTCAAAAAGCAGCGTGATTTAAGGGCTAGTGTTCAAGCTGCTTATAACGAAACGCAACGCCTTGGTGAGCAAATTATACAAATACGACAGTACCTAGTAATTGCCCAGTATTTACTCTACGAGTCGGGTAATGAAAATGAAGCATCTGAGTTATCACAAGAGGTGAATTCCCTACTACTAGGAACCCCATTCCCTTCCCTACCACTAAGCAAGGAAGAAAGTGATCAAGAAGTACGTAGGTATGGGATATTGTAAACTAGCTCATGCTAAGTAATTAAAATACAGGAGCTACAAAGGAAGATAGATTAGACTCGAGAGTATCATTTTTTCGTAATTTAATTTATACTACCCCAACTTAAGTGGTGAACCATCACACATCCTATATGATACATACATTCACATCTGAAAATATTGAAACGATTGCTAAGGTTTTGGGCACACAAGCAAAACCCTTGGGTGATGATGTTTTTCGATTAGAACTTACCCATACAGAAACAGACAGAAAATTAGCCCTTGAAATACACCTTGGTTTACTTGTTCAAGGTGAATCGATGAACATGGTGTCCGTATATGCAAGTAACACCTTTCTCCAGCTACATAATTGCACGGCATTTGTAGCAAGTGATATTTTACATCAAGTCACATTTTTTGGTACATCAGGAAGTAAAACGTCCGGTTTAATCATTGAAAAAGAAGCAGGATGTAGTTTATATGCCAATGTGGATGAGGCAATTAAATCTGGAGATTTTACGCAACTTCCAGAAGACTTGATGATGTGTGGTATAGCCTTGTCCCTAACCGAGTCAATGGATGATGATTTCAGCTTTGAGGACTAGCTGTTAACGCCTCAAATGTATGTCTAATCCGAAAAATTTTCAGCTTTTCAATACCACAAAACTGGATTTTCCTGTTGCTGAAAGTACCATTAATAAGGTAATAAAGTTATTTACACAACGACATTCATGCATCATCGAATTCGTTGAGATTGTACTTGTCGATGAGGAAGAAATAAGACGCATTAATCGTGAGTACCTTCAAAAGGACTATGTAACAGATATTATCAGTTTTCATTATCATGATACTAATGAAACCAAGGATACACTCATTACTCCTTCCTTAGAGGGTACT
This sequence comes from Rhodothermaeota bacterium MED-G12, assembly GCA_002457365.1. Lineage (GTDB taxonomy): Bacteria > Bacteroidota > Rhodothermia > Balneolales > Balneolaceae > UBA1275. The sequence goes on along the minus strand of NTKP01000013.1, from coordinate 26,856 downwards.
ATGTACTGCTGTTTACCAAGGATTATCGAACAATCTACAGAGTTTAACGTAGACGTTAATACAGAGTGTCTACGAATTGTGGTTCACGGTTTATTACATATCCTTGGTTATGAGGATTCAACGGTGAAACAGAAAGAAACAATGACCACAGAAGAGGACGCGATCATCCAACAGATAACCATCTAGTTTTCTTGGTAAATACGTGCTGTTACATTTTTTTGAACAATTAAGCCAGAGTGTTGGGCGCTATTGGAAAAAATATTCCAAGCCAAACGAATGGACTCTCCCCTCTTCTTCTGACCAAGAACTACCAACTCAGGGCCCACAAAAAAATCACACTGGATTAAAAAAAATTCTATTCACACAAGGACTCAGGTGGTATCCTTTTTTTGTGTTAGTTGTCTTTGTTGTAAGTTATTTTTGGGATTTCACAACTCAAGAAATCATATTACTGAATAGCTCCTATTCATTAGAACATTTACTTAGAATTTTAAGCGTAAGTGGTTTAATAGGATACGCTACTAATTGGTTAGCCATTACCATGCTCTTCAAACCAGTACATAAACGACCTATCTTGGGTCAAGGACTCATACCCCGCCAAAAAAATAGAATTGCTGACCGATTGGCAAAAACCATTTCTTCTGAACTTTTACATCCTGAGCTCATTAGTGAATATGTCCATCGTTCTGCTTTCATTCAATACTACAGAGAGCTATGGGTACTTCGTTCAAAGAATATATTGTCAGACAAATCTTTTAGATCAGAAGTTCAACAGATTATGTTAGAATTGGTCGTTCGAATTCTAAATAAGGATGAATTTAGAATGAGTATTGCCTCAACCATTGAGTCCGAGGTTAACCGAAAAGTAGAAAACCGAACGTTAGATCGTATCGCATTAAAAACCTACACCATTATTAAAGGGGCTAATGTTCAGGAAATAGTCAATGAAGCACTCATGGACTTACCCGTTGAACTAGAACGTCAAATTGAACAATTAGATGGTCTATTTGACAAGTTACCAGCTCTAATAGATGAACACGTTGAGGCTATAGAGACACAAATCACACATTGGATACATGAACTCATCAATCGGTTAGACATTTACCAATTTATTGCACAACATTTGAAAGAGTATGATGAATCTAAAATCGAAGCTTTAATTCGAACTTCAACCAATGAAGAATTACGGTACATTCAACAGCTTGGAGCTGTGATAGGTACGATCGGTGGGTTAGTGATATGGAACCCAGTTTTTAGCATGATTTCCATCGCAATACTATTACTAAGCTTGTATCTTTTAGATATGCTTCTATATAAAACTCAAAAATAATCAGACTTATGTCCTACATAAAATACGGTTGCCTATTATTAGGTAGTGTTATTTTCTTTCATGGTTGTAGCACAAATAAAGCCATCACAAAGAATGATCAAACAACTAGCAACGCGGTAGATACCGAACAGCTATCTGATAGCACTGCTACACAAAATATAGTGACCCTAGCTAAACCCATTGAAGGTTGGCATTTATTGGGAGCTAGCACCGCTATGGAAGCATCCGCTAATGAATGGAAAAACCAAGGTATTGCCCTCCATCAAGCTTATTCTTTGTTAGATTCGACCGCACGGAGTCCCAAAAAAGTGGTGGTGGCAATCATCGATTCGGGCTCCGATGTGGATCACGAAGACCTGAAGGAGACTATTTGGATCAATGAGGATGAAGTAGTTGGAAATATGCTCGATGATGATGCTAATGGCTATGTAGATGATGTGTTTGGGTGGAATTTTATAGGAGGTCAAGATTCGAGTCATGTTAATTATGATACCTACGAGTTAACTAGGTTATATGTGAAGGGGCTTGAGCTCTTTTCTGTTTTTGATACGTTGACCAATATTCCTGACTCATTAACCGATGAGTACCTTCAATTCAAAGACATAGAAGAAGAATTTGAGGCGGAGCGCTCTTCCCTAGAATCAGAACTGATTCAAATAAAACAACTCCAGCAAAATATCGAGAGTATCTTATTCTTTTTGGGTGAAACATCCCTTGATTCGGTAGAGGTTAATAACTATCTAAGTGATGAAATAGAGCCCTCTATGCAGATGCAGGAAGCATTAGGTTTTGTTGCATTGTTACAGGATAATGGAATTAATGAGCAACTTATTGACGAGTACATCGAACAGATTGGTGTGCAGTTAGAATATGGATACAATATATCCTTTGACCCACGTAGTATCGTTGGAGATGACTATGAGGACCTGGATAATCGTTTTTATGGTAATTCCGACGTCAAAGGTCCCGATTATGATCATGGCACTCATGTTGCAGGGATTATAGCTGCCAACCGGGATAATAACATTGGAGCAATTGGGATAACACAAGTGGAATTAATGATCATACGTGCTGTTCCAAATGGAGATGAACGCGATAAAGATGTGGCAAATGCCATTCGATATGCAGTCGATAATGGCGCAGATGTCATTAACATGAGTTTTGGTAAATCTTATTCACCCGAATTGTTTTATGTTCAACAGGCAATAGAGTATGCGGCACAAAATGAAGTCCTTATGGTTCACGCTGCTGGAAATGATGGCGCTAATATAGATAGTGTTGCTAATTACCCTAGCCCTATAATTAGCGATGGCTCATCTAGCCCATACCTAATAACGGTCGGAGCTTCTGGTTGGCAGGGTGTTAATGAACTAGCTGCTTCTTTTAGTAACTATGGGGCGTCTACCGTTGATCTGTTTGCACCTGGTGTAGATATTTATTCAACTATGCCAAACCAAGAGTATGAGTTAAGTAATGGTACTAGTATGGCCGCTCCAGTGGTATCGGGCGTATTTGCACTTTTAATGCAATATTTCCCTGAATATTCTCCTCTTGAAATAAAAGAAATTATCGTTTCATCTGTGGTAAAAACCGATGAACAAATCATGCTTCCTGGTCAAAGTTTAGAAGCGCAATATGTTCCCTTTGATAGCTTATCAAAACATGGTGGTATTGTTAATGCTTACAGAGCAGTTAGAGAAGCACTTAATGGATTAGAGAATTAAATGAAACTAACCACCGAAGAACTGTTTATTCGGCATGCAAAAGCAGATAAACCGAGTCTGTTATCTAAATCGATCATATGTCTTCATAATATCCGAAGTGCCTATAACGTCGGAGCTGTTTTTCGAAATGCAGATGCATTTGGTATACAGCAGATATTTCTTTCAGGTTTTACCCCTACTCCGGAAACCAATATTGAAGTCTCGAAGACAGCCATTGGGGCTGAAGAACACGTTACTTGGAGTTATTTTGCGCAATGGAGCGATTGTACATCAAAGCTTCAGCAGAAAAAAGCTCAAATATTTGCGGTAGAACAGACCAAAAAATCTAAACCACTTACCGAATTTAATTTCAACGGAGTTGCCATACCAAACATGGCCTTTGTGTTTGGCAATGAAGTTAAAGGCCTGGACGATGAAGTATTAGTTTCAGCTGATCATCACTTGATTATACCTCAGTTTGGGACCAAACATTCACTAAATATATCAGTAGCTACAGGCGTCGTAATGTACGATTTGTTGTGCAAATCTATTTAACAACAGATGTATTAGGGACGCACTGAATAAAGGCTATCAGATTCAAAAGTTCTGCCCATTGCCCTGAATTGACGCACAAATGGTAGTTTTTTCCTAACAGATGGTGCAAACTGTGAATATTCAATCATAAATAGCCTAGAAGTTGATTCATCAAAGTAGGTAAAGTTGACAAATGGTCCTCCCATTGCTCCATTGATCATTTGCCAAGTACCGAGTGTTTCATAGCTAAGATATCGCCCTTTTTGGAAACTAGTACTTTCAACAGGCCTTCGATATTCTGTTGTAATAAACATGGAATCAGTTCTACCCTTGATAAACTGTTGATTTAATGAATCCCTAGTTCGGTTGATCCAGTCATCGTCCAGGAAGCTAATGTCTCTTACATCATCCTGCCACCATACCCACATCCATCGATCATTGTCTGGTAAAAATCGGCGATAGCTAATAAAGTTGGTCGTATCAATTCGTTTGATATAATCATGTTGAATCCTGACCATAAAACCATGGTCGTTCCACAAGGAGTCACTATACTGGGTTTGTTCTTTTTTCTCATACACAAACCAATTCCATCGCAAAAGCTCTTTATCCAATGCGTTGTTTAATAACGCACTTTCGGTGTTACGAATTTTAGCCGCCAATGCTGAATCAGTACTTGAGCTCAATATTAAAGCGTACTGATCTTTATACCATTGGTCAATAAGTGGAAAGGCAAAGCTTTCACCACTCCGGACACGCTGCTCTGTACCCTCATCTAAGAAAGCCCGTACTTGGGCTGCCACGGTGGTTGAATCATCAATTGGTGCAGCAAAAATGATATTTTTATACCCCATAATACGTTCTTGTTGCGATCGTGAACGTATATGCATAAAGGTTAGGTCATAATAAGGCTCAGGGTTTGGTAGACTAAAAACAAATTGGCCAAAGGTTTCCCGTATAGCGTTGGCCGTTTCACTATCCCATTCAACGGAATCCATAACCACCACAAATTCCCTGGTATCACCCTTCGCTCGTTCTCGGAAGTCTGTATTACAAGCCAAAGAATGGACTACAAGTGTAATAAATGCTACACAAGTTAAAAAGCGCATAGAACAGATTTTTTACTAAAATTGATAACCAATGGATTCATTTGAAGGTGTGTGGAATGCAACTAATCCAATGACGTTTGTTTAGGAGTTAGGATAGCCAAATTTGAGTTGATGTACAAAATCGAACACCACCTCCTTCCAGTGTTCGCTAGGGTAGCTGTTTCTGATGGTCTCTATAAGAGCACTACCCACAATAAATCCCTCGACTTCCCTAGAAATATTTTGCGCATCAGTAAAGTTTTTTATCCCAAAACCCACCATCAAGGGATTTTTTGTGATATTTGCCTTCGATCGTTGAATAAATTTATCCACAGATTGTTGAACCTCGCTCCCTTCCCTAGCACCGGTTACCCCAGTTACAGAGACGCAATATACAAATCCATCAGACTTCTGATCACTTAGCTGCATTTTTTCATCACTTGTGTTGGGTGCAATCAAATAGATAAGTTGAATCCCATTTGCGCGGGCTAAATCTTCAATCATACCCCCTTCATCGAGTGGTAAATCTGGTACAATTAACCCATCCACACCTGCCTTAGCTGCAGCGATAAAAAAATTCTCCAAGCCAAACCTAAGCATAGGATTTATGTAGCCCATCAAAACAATGGGTATTTCCGATTCCTTTCTAATATCTACGACCATATTAAAAATACCCTGGATAGTAATCCCTTTGGATATCGCTATGTTGGATGAGTATTGAATGGTCGGACCGTCTGCTAACGGGTCACTAAATGGAATACCTAATTCAATGATATCGGCACCGTTACGTTCAAAACCTAAAACTAAGTCTACTGTTTCAGTTACATCAGGATAACCAGCCGTGATGAAAAGACTCATTATCTTCTCATTCTTCTTGTCTTCGAAAACCTTATTAATTCGATTCATTGGGTTAAATACTTTTTAAAGGTACTTAGAAATAGTTTCCATGTCTTTATCGCCTCTTCCAGAGCAGTTCAACACAACGATTTCGTCTGGAGAAGTGGTTGGCATGAGTTCTTCCAACCAAGCAAAAGCATGAGCGGTCTCTAAGGCCGGTATTATTCCTTCCATTCTCGATAATAAGGATACCGCATCAAGTGCTTGGGCATCGGTAACCGCGCGATATTCTACTCGATTTGTATCATGAAGGTAGGCGTGTTCAGGACCAATACCAGGATAATCTAAACCAGCACTGATGGAATGAGCTAATTCGATTTGTCCTTCCTGATCATGAAGCAAATAACTCATAGATCCATGTAGCACGCCGGGACGACCTTTCGTTAATGTGGCTGCAGTTTGTCCTGAATCAACACCTAATCCACCTGCTTCAATACCAATGATATGTACATCATCATTAATGAATGGATAGAAAATCCCCATGGCGTTGGACCCCCCGCCCACACAGGCAATAAGATAATCAGGTAAACGGCCCTCCATTTCCATTAACTGCCGCTTGGTTTCATCACCAATTATTCGATGGAAATTCCTTACCATCATGGGATATGGATGTGGTCCTACCACCGAACCAATGATATAAAAAGTGTCCTCAACATTGGTTACCCAATCTCGGATAGCTTCATTTGTGGCGTCTTTTAACGTTTTGGAACCACTACTGACTCCGCGTACCTCGGCACCCATCAATCGCATTCTGTCGACGTTGAGTTTCTGACGCACCATGTCTTCCTCTCCCATGTATACCACACATTCAACGCCGAATTTAGCACATGCTGTAGCCGTAGCTACCCCATGTTGGCCTGCGCCTGTTTCAGCAATAATACGTTTTTTACCCATTCTAAGGGCTAATAGTATCTGACCTATAGCATTATTTATTTTGTGCGCTCCCGTATGACAAAGGTCTTCTCTCTTTAAATAGATTTTTGCTTTACCGTAATGATCTGTTAAGCGGTTGGCAAAACTTAGCTCGGTAGGACGCCCAACATATTCTCGTAGTAAGTAGAGATACTCTTTCTCAAATTCAGGATCTTCGCTGGCTTCTTTGTATGCTTTTTCAAGCTCGTTAAGGGCAGGAATCAAGGTTTCGGGCACAAATTTACCCCCGTAAGCACCAAAATATCCCTTTTGATTGGGTTCAGAATAGGTGGTTTTAGTAATGATTGACATGATAGTGAGTTGAGATTAAGTCCAATTTAGTGTAACACAACAAAACAATAAAAGGGATGCCTAAGTTTAGGTCGTTGATTGCACGGCTTCCATAAATAAAGATAACTTATCGAAATCTTTTATACCGATACTTTCTTCTATCTTAGAAGATACATCAATAGCCATTGGAGGGTTCCCTGAAAGTACTTCAAGGGCTTCATTAACAGTTTCATGTGACAAACCACCTGAAAGGAAATAAGGCAAAGGGATATCCAGTTCATTGATGAGTTTCCAGTCAAAAGAAACACCAGTGCCACCACTTTGGCTACCCACTTTAGTGTCAAACATGATGTATTCACATACATTTTTATAGCCTTGAAGTTCTCGTGAAAGGTCCGCTGAATTAGTCTGTTCGTCCACAGAAAAGACCTTGATTATGCGATGATTTTCTGACAGTAGTGAGCAATATTCGGTGGATTCTTGGCCATGTAATTGAATCATGTCCAGCCCCACCAACCTAGCTGTTTCAGTCACAGAACTAAGTTCTTGATTTTGAAATACTCCGACTTTATTTGGACCCTCAACCCATTCACTAATTGCACCTACCATAGCCGGTTCTATGTATCGCGGGGTTCCCTCGACAAAAATAAATCCTACATAGTCCGCACCAGCCCCGGCAGCGAATCGGGCATCCGCTAAGTTAGTAAGACCACATATTTTCACCTTACTCTTTTTCATTTAATAACCATGTTTGATGTATAAATTTTATCGGATATGCTTGATCAAGTTTATATAATCTGAGCATATAAATTAATTCTACCACTCTAGGGTGTAGTATTGGACATATCAGCAGCTTCTTGGGCTGCTATGACCAGTTTTTTAAGTTCTTCACCAATATTGGACTGTCGCATTAAGTGTTCGCCTATTAGTACCGCATGTATTCCGTTTTGCTGTAGATACTTTATATCCTCAACCGTAGAAATACCACTTTCAGATACTGTTATAGTTGATTCAGGGGCCATTTTTAATTGAGATACCCCCCGATGTACGTTTACATTGAAGGCTTCTAAATCACGGTTATTTACCCCAAGAATGGATACTTTTTCGTAGTCAATACGTTCTTGGTCAACTGTATCGTAACATTCGACTAAAGCATCTAAATGTAGCTCCTTAGCCACAGATAACAGCTCATCTAGTTGAGCATTAGAAAGTATACGAACGATCAATAAAATGGCATCTGCGCCATAGGCCTTCGCTTCTGCTATTTGATAGGGATCTATGATAAAGTCTTTTCGCAAAATAGGAATGCTTGCTTGTTTTGCGATATCGTTCATGTACGACAAATGTCCTTTAAAAAATGGTACATCGGTTAGGACTGAAATAGCGGAAGCACCTGAGTCTTCATAGATTTTGGCGAGTGTGACAGGTTCAAAATGTTCTCGAATGATACCCTTTGATGGAGAAGCTTTTTTAACTTCGGTTATGAACTTAACCTCTTTACCCCTAATTGCTTGAGAGAAAGATCTTACTTCTTTTTCATATCCCCATTCCGATTCTAAACTCTGTAAACTTCGTTCTGAAATTCGCTTTTTGAGATCCATCTTGGTTTGGGTGACTATCTTTTCAAGTATACTCATATTAACAGGATTGAGTCGCAGCGATGAACTCATTAAGTTTAGTTAATGCTGCACCCGATTGAATGGCTTCCTCGGCTAATGTTTTAGCTTCCTGAAGATTTTGTACATCGGTAACAGCATGTATGGCAAATGCTGCGTTTAGTACCACCATGTTTTTTTGAGCTTCTGTCGCCTTATTGGCCAAAATGTCGGTAAAAATACGTGCATTCAACGATGGTTCTCCACCTAAAAGTTCGGCCATTTTCACACGGTTAAAGCCTAATTCTTCAGGTTTAAACGTTCTTTGCTGTGAACTTAGTTGCTCTTTTACTTCAAAAAAAGTGGTTGGATTGCACAAACTTATTTCATCGAGGCCATCTTCGGAACTAAAGGTATAAGCAAATTGGGTGTCTAGTGTAGCCAATATTTGAGCCATTTGATGCGCCACATCTTTATTATACGCTCCTATGACATAATTTCGAACACCAGCAGGGTTTGTCAAAGGCCCGAGTATGTTGAAAAAGGTGCGAAAACCGATGGCCTTTCGCGCTGGCATAACATGTTTCATAGCAGGATGAAACATTGGAGCATACATAAAGGCAATACCTACACGCTCAAATACCTGCGCAACCTGATCTGGATGTAACTCTATATTTGCGCCAAGGATTTCTAATACATCGGCACTACCGCATTTGCTCGATGCACTTCTGTTTCCGTGCTTTATGACGGGTACACCTGCTGCAGCTGTAACAAATGCCGTAATGGTAGATATATTAAAAGTACCAGATTTATCTCCTCCAGTACCAACGATATCTACCGCGCCTGTTACATCGGTTTCAACTTTAAGCGATTTTGACCTCATTACTTGAACAAAAGATGATAACTCCTGAATAGTCTCTCCCTTCATCTTCATTGCCGTTAAAAAGGAGGCAATCTCTTCGGAGCTAACTTCCCCAGTCATCATACACTCTAAGGCATAGACAGCTTGACTGGAACTAAGGTCATGCCCCAGGGTAATTTTTTGAAGTATTTCTTTGAAACTGTAACTCATGATTATCTGGCTTAATTAGGCTTGGGGCTCTTATATAGGTTATCCCGCTTAATTGATTAAGCGGTTGGGATGGGTGCCATCAACCCGTTATGCTCTATCACTGATGTAACCAATTTTTGATCATTTGAGGTCCCTCAGTGGTTAAAATACTTTCTGGATGGAACTGAATTCCTTCAATAGGATAGGTTTTATGACGCACGCCCATCACGATGGTTCCGGTATGATCATCGGTCATCGCGGTCACTTCAAGAGAGTCAGGTATGCTTTCTGGATTCAGTACTAACGAATGATATCGTGTTGCGATGAATTCTTTTGGGATAGAGCTAAATAAGTTGCTCCCCCCGTGAGTAACCATTGAGGTTTTGCCATGCATAAGACTAGGAGCATGCACAACCTTGGCACCAAATACCTCCCCAATAGCTTGATGACCTAAACAAACACCCAGTATGGGTATTTTTGGGCCTAATTCGGCAATTACTTGCTTTGTCACACCAGCATCTTCAGGTTTACCTGGACCTGGTGAAATTAGTATTTTGGTAGGCTTTGAGGCTTTGATTTGATCAATGCTACATTCATCATTCCTAATTACTTTGTAATCCTCAGTTTGTTGTGCGACTAGATGAACCAAGTTATAGGTAAAAGAGTCGTAATTATCTATAATTAAAATCATACCGTACCTCAAAAACTTCTGTGTATTCCAACCACTTCTCGTATGGGCTGCATAACTTGTTCGGCCTGATTTTGAGCTCGCTTGCCCCCCTCTCGAAGTACATCAAACACCCTGTCTGGATGCTGCTGTAGTTCGTTTCTACGTTCGGTAGCTTCCGCGAAATAATCCGTCATAAGGCCTAATAATTCTTTCTTAGCATGCCCATATCCGTATCCACCGTCTCGATATTTTTGAGCTATTTCTTCCTTTTGTTCTTGAGTGGCAAAAAGTGTAATTAAGGCAAATACATTATCCGATGTTGGATCCTTAGGTTCTTCTAAGGGGGTTGAGTCCGTTTGTATGCTCATTATTTTCTTTTTCAGTGCTTTAGGCTCTTCAAAAATAGGCAAGGTATTATCATAACTCTTACTCATTTTCTGCCCATCCGTTCCAGGTACAGTTGCAACTGATTTGACGATATATTCTTCCGGCTCTATTAAAAAATCACCCTCATAAGTTCGGTTGAATTTCCCCGCCAAATCTCGGCATATCTCAATGTTTTGTTTTTGATCCTCGCCTACTGGTACAATATTTGAATGATAGATCAATATATCTGCTGCTTGCAGTATCGGATAAGTGAACAAACCTATGTTAGGACTTAAGCCAGCGGCTATTTTATCTTTATATGAAACTCCTTTCTCCATTAAGCTAACGGGTGTTAGGGTAGATAAAATCCAAGCCAATTCAGTTACTTGAGGCACATCGGATTGAGCAAAAAAAGTAGCTTTATCAGGATTTAGGCCAAGTGCAAGATAATCCAATGCTATCTCATACGTATACTCTCGTAATGACTTACCATTCTTTAAAGAGGTAAGTGAATGAAAATTTGCAATAAAATAAAAGGCTCTACCCTTGTCTTGCATTGCAATATGTTGCCTAATTGCACCAAAATAATTACCAATATGTAGTTTTCCGGAGGGTTGAATGCCGGATAGTATTATTGGAAGGGTTGATTCGTTTTGCATAGTAATTTAGTTGTCTCGAATATCTAAGGCTGTACTTAGCGCCTTGACCAGGGCGCCAGCTTTATTTACGGTCTCTTCAAATTCATTTTCTGCTATACTGTCGGCGACAATTCCTGCGCCAGCTTGAATATACACCTTATTACCTGTTACTACCATTGTTCGAATGGCAATACAGGTATCCATATTACCCGAATAGTCAAAATAGCCGACAGCCCCTGCATAGATTCCCCGTTTTGTGGGTTCCATTTCATCGATTATTTGCATGGCTCTAATTTTAGGTGCCCCACTGACAGTGCCGGCCGGAAAGCATTGCATGAGGGCATCAACCGCTGTTTTCCCCTCAGCTAATTGCCCAGAAACATCACTCACAATATGCATAACGTGGGAATAACGTTCAATTACCTGATTTCTGTCCAACTGAACCGAACCTGGCTTACTTACTCTAGATACATCATTTCGTCCCAAGTCAACCAACATGATATGTTCGGCTATTTCTTTTGGGTCCTGCTTTAAATCTGCTTCTAATTGTAGATCTTCTTTTAAGGTTGCCCCCCTTTTCCTTGTTCCCGCAATCGGTAATACTCGTACTCTCTGGTCTTGTACACTGACTAATACCTCGGGTGAACTACCCACTAAAGTAAATGAGTCAAAATCTAGATAGAACAGATAAGGTGACGGGTTAACCATACGTAAAGCACGGTATAGCATGAAAGTATCTCCTGACATTTCGGTTTCAAACCGCTGAGATACTACTACTTGAAAAATGTCCCCTTCATAAATATGCTGCTTTGCCTTTTCAACCATGTTAGAGAAATAGGACTTTTCCATATTACTGGTAAGTTGATCGGGATCAATAAAAAAATCGGGTGCTTTGTTCACCCCTCGATTAACCTTAGCCTCCATTTGGTCCAAAGCAAATTGAGCTTGCTCATACCATTCATTTAATAGGCTATCATCTGTTGTAGCTTCCTCAATACGGACCGTATGAATAAGTATAACTTGATGTTTAACGTGATCAAACGCGTAAATTTCATCATAGAATCCCCATACCGCTTCGGGCAGTCCTAAATCATCATGAGGAGTGTTCGGCAAATACTCTACTTGCCTAAACGTATCGTAAGAGGAGAAACCAACAGCGCCACCCGTTAACCTCGGTAATCCGGGTAAGCGAGGTTCCGTGTATTTAGTGGTACAGGTTCTCAAGGCGTCAAAGTATGAATCGAATTCAGTTACCGTTCCATCTTTACGCTGCAATTCTGTTCTTATCCCATCAAATTGCAGAAGCTCGTAGGGATTGCACCCTAAAAAAGAGTATCTAGCCAATTGATCCCCCCCTTCAACAGATTCAAAAAGAAATGGATGATTACTACCTTCTCGAATATTTAAAAAAAGAGATACAGGAGTTAATGTATCGGCCAACAACTGTCGATATACAGGTATAGCCGTGTATGTTTTGGCTAAGTGCTTAAACGATTCAACATTCATTTTACTAAGGTATGTAAAAGTGTTTGAGAATTAGGTGATTCCAAAACATTCCGTTTAATACATAAAAAAAACCCACTTTTTATATAAAAAAGTGGGTAAACACTAGTGACAGTTTCACGTATTATGCTGGCAACCTTTGAAGGTTTGGATAAAACAATAATACACGACTATCTCTTTTTAATATACTTTAGATGTTGTCTAATTGCAACGAACAATGACAGATTAATCTGGGCTGCTTTGATGCCCAAAATTAGATGGCTCTTTGAGCAAATAAATAGAAAAACTTGCCTTATATTTTATATCTATAAAGAAACGGCTTTCAAAGCCTTCTCCAAATTTTAGATGCGACATGCTGGATGTTTAGTAAAGCAATTTTATCTATACTTTTTCTTGCCATTTTAGGTAGCATCCATTGTGATAGCCTACCAGATAATCCTACTCAATCCTATGCATATGTAGATCTGAGCCATTTTCGAGTTGAACCAACGGATGTTAATTTTGATGTAGAAATGGATGGGTTCAAGGATACAACCCTCCAATTCACCTTATATGCTCAACTCCATAATTCCGAACTGTTAGATTATTTAGGCTACATTATACGAGAACCAAGGACAGGTGTGATTCTTCTACAAGAACAATTAACAACCCCTGTTTCCGATCCTTTAACTATTGAAATACAGGGAACATTTAACTGGGAAACAAGCACGACGAACTTTGAGCAATTGTTAGTTGAGTTATACGCTTTGGACCGGTATGGCTATGGTATACAACATCAAGCTACTCTAACCATAGAAGGTATTGAAAGTTCACCACCCCAAATAATTTGGGTTAACAACCCAGGCTCAGTTGAAATCCCAACAGGTTCTACCACCTTAACTATTCCATTCCAAGCTAAAGTAACAGATCCTGATGGGCAAGAAACCCTAGATCGTGTATTCATTGCATTTGAAAATGAAGATGGTAGCATCCTAGTACCCAATCCTAACATCCTAACCGATACAGGTACTGGATTGGATGAAGTAGCGGGTGATTCGGTATTCACCATCACCTTCTCTGTAAACAGTTCTAACAGCCCTCAAAATAGAACGGTTTTATATTTCGCAAGGGATAAGGCGGGACTTTTTAGTGATACATTGAAATCGAGTTTTAATATTATTAATCCTTAATATGCCAAAATTCGCATATTTACTGGTGTTAGTGGTGACATTATGTTGCCCAATAGCTACCCAAGCACAATGGCTTGGGCCTTTGAATGCTGATTTTGAGCGGTTTAGGCAAAATGGTATATCAACCGTTGAAACCAGTAATGGCTTTGTTTGGATCTCCCCTCTGTTAAACGTTGCTTCAATTGAACAACCCGATCACACTTGGGCCATCCCTGAGGGGGTGGATAGTTTAACTAATGGTAAAGGTCGAGTGTTCTCCATAGCAACCCAAGGGGATACTATTGTTGCTGGTCTAGGGTTTAGCTCATCCACCCCTGCAGGTACAGTGCCCGCAGGTTATGGATACTATATTAGTATAGATAACGGGCAAAATTGGGATTTTTCACCCTTCCCATTAGACCGCTACATAGATGAAGATACCACCTTTGTCTACGGGGGAATACAGTATAACAGAGCCCGAATTATTGTTCCTGAGCAATCCCCCCCTTACAGTGTAGCATTTAAAGACGGTGTCCTCTTTTCTGCTAACTGGGCATCTGGTTTGCTTCGAAGTAGTGATCTAGGAAACAGCTGGGAACGTATTAGCCTCCCACCTTTTGGAAATTCTACCATGCAACCAGACGGGAGCCGATATATCTGGCGAAATTGCGTTAGTGGCTCAGCTAATGCCTGTTCCCAATTTGAAGAATTATATACGGCCGTCAGTGACGATAACCTGAAGGGATTCGCAGTACACATCGATCGCAACAACCGCGTTTGGTACGGTAGTGCGGGGGGAATAAACGTCTCTGATAATGCACTCTTCGCCCCCATTGACTCGATACGATGGAATAACGTGGGCTTTAGCTATGATCCTAATGGTCTTTTAGCCCGTTGGGTTATTGAAGTTGCAGAGGATCCTGATCGTGATCGTATTTGGATGACAAATTGGATCGCGGAAAACAGTTCTTCCAATTTACAGGGCTTAGATCAATATGGGATTGTGTTTACCGAAGATGGTGGCTCCAGCTTTGAACAACGACTCATAGGTCAAAAGATTCTCTCTATTGGCTTTTTCAAAGGTGATGTATGGGCTGCAGGTGAGAATGGTTTATTCCGTTCTAATGATCAGGGTACTACTTGGGAGATGATATCGGTGCCCATTACAGCAACTAACCGTTTAAAACCCAACACCTCGTATCAGAGTATAAGTAGCACATCTGATTATTTGTTTATTGGCACCTCAGATGGATTGTTGTGGACCAATGATCCTGATAAGGGCTGGAATATCGAACGAGTTAATTTCCCGCTTAACGGAGGTAATCAATACAGCCCGGAGGCCGCATCGGTCACAACCTATGCTTACCCAAATCCCTTTTCACCAAATCTACACGGCGAGCTTAGAATACGTTTCGAGAGCACATCAACCAGTACAGCCACCTTGCGAATAGTAGATTTTGGTATGAATTTAGTGCATGAACAGCAGCAACAGGTTTCGCCTGGGGAGTTCGAAATAATTTGGACAGGCTATAACGATATGGGTTCTAAAGTGAGTAATGGGGTTTACTTTTATGAAATCACCCAAGGCTCGACTAAGATTAACGGAAAAATCTTGGTCATCGATTAATGAAGAACGTACGCCCAATCTTTGTAGCTCTCACCACCATACTGATATTGATCACAATACAGTCCACTTCTGCTCATGCCCAGTTTGGTGGATATGCCGGGTCCAGCCTTCAGCTAGGCTTTGATGCGCAAAGTGTCGCACTTGGTAATGCAGTTAGTGCCGGATTCAGTAAACATAATCCAATGGATAGTACCTATTTAGAGGTTCAACCCTACTATAATCCTGCTTTAGCTGCTAGTAATACCTCCAATACCCATTTTAGCTTGAGTGTATTTCAGTTGGGTTTGGACAGGCACTATCAGAGTCTTGGTGCTCGATTAGCTCTTCCTCCCAAAGCAGGTTTGTTTATAGGATTAATTAGAGCGGGTGTCCATGACATAGACACTCGTAGCTTAAGTGGTTATCCTTTAGGAATGGTTTCTACCTCAGATGTACAACTTCAATCAGCCTTTGGCATACGATTAAGTGAGTGGGTTCACGCGGGTATAGGATTTAAAATAAACCGAGCCGATTATCATGCCGAAATGAAAGCCTCTACTAGTGTGGGTGTGGATATAGGTATGCTGTTCAAGCTAAGCCAACATACCCATTGGGCCTTCGTGGTACAAGATTTGTTAGCGGAACATACCTGGAATTCTGGAGATCTATACAATCGACCTCAATCGAGAAATCGAGTCGAAGCCATGCCTTTAAGGCTAAAAACGAGTGTTAGTACGTATGTAATGGATACCAATTTATTTGCAGAATATGAGATAAAACGATTTAGTTCGGAGGTTACTACACGAGAATTATTCTTGGCGGATGGTGCATCAGTACAATATGTAGAAACACTTGAAACACGTTTTACTAGTGCCAGTTTTCTCCGTATAGCAGCTTCCCGATCACTCCACCCTTTTTTCCGCTTACATATGGGTTGGAACCGCTACTTAGGTGGGTTATCTTCAAATGAATGGCGTAGCGGATTTAGTCTCTCTATGCCCTTTCAACCTGCATTAAAGGTAGATTATGGATTCTCAACCAGTGGTGATCACTTAAAATCTACGCATATTTTTACCCTACGATATATTTTATGATATTCTGTCTATGACAACTATTACCTATTTTCAAAAAAACTGTTCTTCTTTTCTATTGCATGCTCGTACACGTTTTTTCATATATAGTTTGTTGATTATCTGGACAAGCCAGGCCACCATACATGCCCAGCGTTCGGGCGTGGCTTTGCTGGACGTTGCCCCTAATCCATTTGCTCTTTCCCTCTCAGAAGCAGGCAGTGCTTGGGGGCAAGGCGGAAGCAACTCCTTTGGCAACCCCTCTTTGTTGATTAGCTCGGAGCGATCTTCCATTGAAATCGGATATACGAATTGGATTGCCGATACAAAAAATATCTTTGGCTCCTTTCATAAAAAACTAGACAATCGTGCATTTGCCATAAGTTTTTACAGTGCAGGACTTCAGGATTTAGAGCAAAGAGACGAGCCCGGGCCAACCAATGGATTATTTTCAGTGCAGTATCTAAGCATTTCTGCGGCCTACGCTCAATCATTTAAATGGTTTAATGCAGGCGCGAGTGTGCATTATATTAGTGAAGAAATCTATCCCTATCGTTCAAATGGATATGCCTTTAATATTGGCTTATCTCGTTCCTTTGCTAAAGATCGGATTCAGTTAGGCAGTGCGTTACGAAGTTTAGGAGAAATGCAATCACTAGATGTAGAAGCAACACCACTACCAAAGGCTTGGATTAGCGGACTATCTGTAGGTTTATTAGAGTGGAGCGGTAGTAAAAACCCTGAATTACCAGTATTTATGCGAGTGCATGCGGATTATATCTACCCTCTCAATGATAATGCTGGTTCAGCTCAAGGTGAGTTTTTTAATCCCAATCCATATACCAAGGTGGGATTAGAGCTATTAATAGCAGAAACCTTACAACTTACCAGCGGAGTAAGAACAGGTAATACAGCACGTCCCTATTCATTTGGTGTGGGTTATGTACTTCCCGATATCCGATTTAATTACGCGATTATTCCTTTTGATACTGGTTTTGGGACTGTGCACTCGGTTGGTTTACAGTACCTATTTGAGTAGAAGTTTGTCGATATCATGAACGATCTACCTTATGAATCTTAGTACTTCCTATACTCATTTTGAAAACATCACCGAATGTTATGAGGATATGTTGCCCCATGGTTCTTTGGTGCTTGTTTTCCCACCCATCCGAGAAAAGTTTCCAAAGACGGATTATCTCTATCTCTTGTACTCAGATTTGTTGGAACAAAGTCCGGCTCCTTATTCCTTAAAAAGCATTAATGCATTAAAGCATCTATTACTGCCCTTTCTTGCTCTTAGGCACCGCGGAAAAGTCGCTTTGCATTATCATTGGCTGGAGTTCCAAGATCTAAAATCACTCTTAGCTTTTCCTTATAAGCTATTGTGGTTTAGTCTTTTCAGTGCTTTAGGTACACCTATCATTTGGACGGTTCATAATTTAGAACCTCATGATCGAAAATGGCTTGGGCCTCACCGGTGGCTTCATCGTAGTATGGCTAAGCGAGCTCAGAGGCTGCACATACATTCAGAAGCATTATTGGAAAGAACGTCTAACTATTTAGATATTCCATTGGATAGTAGTAAGTGGTGTGTCGTACCTCATCCTAGCTTTCCAGCTGACATTAAAGACCGATCTACTGCCATTGATGAACTGAACAGGCGTTATTCCTGTACGATACCCGAGGATGCCACTATCCTTTTATTGTTTGGTAATATAAGTGCCTACAAAGGTATATTGGAGTTTGTTGAGTTGTTTATCGAAGCTGTTGAGGCAGGAATTTCGAGAGACACAATACATGTTATCATAGCCGGACCAGTGAAAAAGGGTCAGGAGACGTACCATCAGCAAATAACAACCGCGATTACACAGCTTCCACAATATTTTAGCCATCTCCCCCATTTTTTTCCTGAAGAAGAATATCCGTTTTTACTTTCTGCATCGGATTATTGCCTCTTTAATTATCAAAACATCCACAGTTCGGGTGGTTTAATGATGGCCTTATCATACAGCAGAAAGGTGATTGCACCCGATATTGGGATATTTTCAAGCCATCGTAATGATTCAAGGGTTCAACTTTTTACGGGAAAAGATGAACTACGTCAGATCATTGACCGATTACATTCCTCAACTCATAGTACTAGGCATGAGTAGCATCACCCAGAAAGTAGCGAGTTTAGCCATTGGAGACATGGTTGCTAGAGGCTTAGGCTTTATAAGTAGCATGGTCCTTGCACGGGTCTTAGGGCCCGAAAGCTATGGGATATGGACCACTGCCTTAGCTATTTTTAGTTATATGCTATGGTTTTCGGATGTAGGAATTATGCAATTAGGAACCAGAGAAATGGCAAAAAAAGCCGATGAACAAGTTTTTAGTGCTGCTGAGCTGTTTTTTGGTAAGTGTCTATGGGCCCTTATTGCGTTGATTATTTTGTTTATAATCTCACCATTATTACCCTATTCCGAGGAAATAAATGCACTGATTTGGCTCTTACTATTTAGTTTGATACCCTATGCTTTGCATACGGAGTGGTTATTTTCAGGAAAGCAGGATTTTTTTAGTTTACAAGCGATTAAAGCACTTCAGGCTACGGTATTTTTTGGCTTTATCATGTATGGTATTCAACAAGCAGATGACCTGGAGAAGCTACCGGTCTACTATGGTATATCGGTGGGGATTGCTTCCCTATTACTATGGGTAATTAGCCTGTATAAAAGGCATTTGGTCTTTTCAAACCACACAGTAACAAAAAACTCGATTACGAGCTTAGTTTCTCTTATTAAAGAATCTCTTCAGCTTGGGGTTGGATGGGTAAGTAGCCAAGTCATTCTACTATTTCCTCCACTTATATTTGCATTGGTTTATAGTGAATCATTTGTGGGCTGGTACGGGGCCGCATTACGCATAATTATGCTCTATATGGTGCTGGATCGTATTTTCGTGCAACTCTTGCTTCCGAACCTATCCAAAGGTTGGAATAATAACACGGTAACAATGAGTAAAAGGATTCAGCAAGCCTATCGATACCATACCTTGCTTGGGTTATTTGGTAGCTTCGGAATACTCTTCTTGGCGCCCTTTGTTATACCACTGATTTATGGGGATTTGTACACTGAAAGTATCCCCATGCTCCAAATACTGTCACCTCTATTGTTTTTAACCTTTCAAAACAGTGTATTTGCGACCTCCTTAATCGCTACGCAGCAGAGTACATACTATTTAAAAGCGAATCTATTGGGAGGAGTTATTTGTGCTATATTTATTGGAATAGGGACTTATTTTCTCATAGATTATCCAAATTATGCGCTCTTTTTTATTGTACTTAGTGAAGGAATTATGATGTATTTAGCCTACTATTTTTTCAACAAATATAGCCTGCTTAAAACTACCTTCCCCTTCTATCCTATGTACGTATCATTAGCCGTTGGCTTGCTAAGTTATTTATGGTTCATGGGGAATCCGGTGTTTATGGGTACCTTTACCTTTCTACCCAACATCCATCTAGCAGGATTACCTAACTGGTTGATGTTTAGCCTTATACTTTTAATGGCCTTCATCCCACTCTTAGTAACCAAGACTATTAAAAGATCGGATTGGAAAACCATTCGAGAGCTAATGAAACACAGGCCACAGCCATAAGTTAAGCTCATGAGCGATAGACCACATAACTTAGGAATTGGAGTATTTGGACTGAGCACCGGCTTAATGTCCCTCTTGGACAGTATAGGGGTACATTATGAGGAATGTGATACACAGAAATTCGATGCACCCTCTAACTCGGTATATATTGTACATCGTGCACTAAGTAGCAAAGAACAAAACTGGTTACATAGCCAACAGGAAAAAGCTCATACCTTAGCCGTACTTTTTACACTGGAATCCGGTGTCCATCCCAAAAGTACTTCGGTGCAAAAAAAATATTGTGCTAGTGTACATAGCCCACATTTAATGGCAGGCCCATTGGCTCATCTCAGTGTGATCGATTGCAACTCAAACGTTAGTTTTTACGGCGGGAAGCAAGATCTTGATGGAATATGTTATGTAGAAAGGCAAAAGATCGAATCTATAGAGCAATCTATTTACTTAGGCATACCTTTGGAAGCTTCTGTATCGAAATTCTCATACACTAGAAAATTTTTCCCAAGCCCAACAGGCCATAAACCCAATGAAATAGTGTCACGAACTCATAAAGGTCACCTACAACACCTTTTACGTTATGCTCTTGAGCAGCTATTTTATTCCATAGATTTACCTTTCCTAAGCAAGTGGAACTTCCCAACTAGCCAACCGATTATAACCCTACGTATTGATAGTGATTTTGGCACGGAGAAATCCTTACATGCCATCTATGAACTCGCCAATACCTACTCAGCCATACTCACAACCTTCCTACATGTTAAAGCTCATGAAGATTGGCTAGAATGGTTTACTCAATGGCCTAAGCATGAACATTCCCTACATGGCTATGATCATGCGCACATACGCTCTTCCTATCCTTTGTATCAAGATGTCGAAAATGGGTATCAAGCCATGGTACAAGCAGGAATGACACCTAAAGGCTATGCCGCTCCGTATGGCATCTGGAGCGAACAACTTTCCAAGGCCCTGGATGCTTATCCCTTTTCCTATAGCTCTGAATTTACGCATGGCTATGACAGTCTTCCTTATTGGATACCTGACTCATTAGCCAGTAAGCCTGCCCTATCCAGCAAGCGTCTACAGATTCCAGTGCATCCAATTTGCACCGGTAGTCTCCACCGATACCGGGCCGTTGAAAAAGACTTTCACGCCTATTTTAAGCACTACATGGATGTTCAATATGGAATGCAACAACCTATTATGCTGTATCACCATCCCCTACAACCAGGTTTGAGTAGTATTAAATTTATTATGGAGTACGCTCAAGAATTAGATTTACAATGGCTTTCTTATCATGAATGGGCTACTTTTTGGCTGCAAAGAGCCTCAGAGCGAAACGAGGTTTATTACGATAAGAAAAAAAAACGGTTGATATCCAAGGATACGCCCAACATGTTGTATGAATTAAAGCAAGACAACCGTGACTTTGCTATCATACATCCTAATGATTGGGATCCTCAGAACATGCTACCGACTCACACACTTTCTTTCCAAACTAAAAAGAGCGGAACAATGGCCGATAAAGAATACCTACAAAATTGTTTTTCCAATAAATGGCAGCTCTGGAAGGAATCCTTTATTCAACATAGAAACAGAATTCGCTTATGAGTAAAGTATTGCGCATTGGTATACTAGCCCCTCCGAGTATCTCCTTAGTAAATGGTGGTGTACGAACACAGGTTAGCCAAACCGCAGAGGCACTACAGCGTTTAGGGCATAAAATCGTCTGGATACAAAGTAATGAACCGTTCCCTTCGATCGATATACTACATGTTTTTGTGGCCAGCAGTGAACACTGGGGATTGTTGCGCCAACTGAACTCTAGCCCTCGACTAAGCGGTAACGGTCGAACGCCTATCGTCCTATCCCCCGTTTTTTTTGCTCCAAAGCATATTCAGACAACCAAGTTTAAACTAAGTGCGGAGTCAGTTGTCGGAAAAGTTTTTAACGGCATTAGCTCCGAATACGGTATAAAAAAACAAATATGCCAACTGGCTGATGTAATTCTACCTAATACACGAGCGGAACAGAATCAAATTAACCAGTTGTTTGACATTCCTGTTGATCGTATGCAAGTCATTCCTAATGGAGTAGAAACGCGTTTTATGCAGACTGAATCAGGTGAATTTGAGCAACGATACGGGTTAAAGGACTTCGTTTTATTTGTGGGACAGGCATCATCAACCCGAAAAAATATTCTCAGACTTCTTGAGATAGCACCGAGCTTAGATGCACCTTTGGTGGTTATCGGTGACTTTGGTAATGATGCATATAGCCAAAAGTGCTTAGACGTAATTAAAGAACATAATGTGGTTCATTTACCTACCCTTGAACACCACTCTAGCCTATTGGCTTCTGCCTATGCCGCGGCTAAAGTTTTTGTGCTTCCATCGCTTTTTGAAACACCTGGTATAGCCGCAATGGAAGCTGCGCTATCGGGTTGCGCGATTGTAATTACTGAGAATGGGGGAACCAAAGAATATTTTAAAGATATGGCAAGCTACATTAATCCAATAAACACCGAAGAATTACGAGCATCTATAAATGAACTGCTTGGCACTGATGTGGGGCAACTCAAAGCCCAAAATGCTCAACTAAGAGATCATATTTTAACCCATTATAGCTGGGATACTGTCGGATCAATGAGCTTAGCTGCTTATGAATCGCTGCTCCGTTGAAAAATATTCTCTTAACCCGTCAACGATTCCTTTCAAAATATAGATGAGAATAACAGCCATAAGCCCTAATTCTCTAAAAAGTAGTATCAGAGTAAAATACCCTAGGAATAGAAAGGATTTGAACCCATTTTGTTGAAAGGAAACACGGTCCATTTTAGGAACCTTGTCGAAAGGTAAGGTACTCAGCATAAGCACGGACAACACAATGATTAAGGGTCCTAATACACTACTTACCCCGTTTCGAAATATATCAAATAACTCCAACTGGTGATGAAAGCTAAGATAGAAAGCCGCCAATATGATAGCTAAAGATGGAATAGGTAAGCCGATGAAATGATGCTGATTCGGTGTAAGTCGGGTATTAACATTAAAACGAGCCAGACGAACAGCGCCACACATAGCGGGCACGGCACTAATTAACATACCTAAAAACTGAAACTCGTGTAAAGCAAAGGTATAGATAAGGAAAGATGGAGCCACACCAAATGAAACGATGTCACTTAATGAATCTAGTTCCACTCCAAAATCACTATCTGCATTTGCTAATCGCGCAATGTATCCATCCATTACATCAAAAAACCCAGCCGCTACAATGAACCAAGCTCCTCGAAATAACTCTCCTTCAGATACTGCTACAATCGAGAGGAAGCCAGAAAAAAGGTTCATTAGCGTAAAGAAACTAGGAACCGCAATTTTGTGATTTACAGGTGGCTTTGATTCCCGTTTAGCTTGTCTTTTTTGCTTGAAACTTTGATATCTATGTTGAATAGGGTATTTCATTGTATGGCTAATTTAGCAATAATAGATTCACCAGCAACTACTTTATCCCCCTCTTTAACGATTACATTTGCAGAACGTGGAACTACGACATCCATTCTACTACCAAATTTCATGAGACCGAAACGTTTACCTCTTTCTAAGGTATCACCCTCATTTACATAATAAACTACGCGGCGAGCTAAAAAGCCGGTAATTTGACGAAATAATATCTTTTGACCGGAAGCGTGTTTTACCCCAAATTTTGCCTGCTCATTATCCATAGTTGCCCGGTCATCCCATGCCATTAAATATTCTCCGGTTTGATAGACCAGATACTCCAAAGTACCACTCACTGGGATGCGATTGATATGTACATTCAATGGGGAAAGAAAAATACTGATTTGAATAGCCTCTTGCTCTAGATACTCAACGGATTCTACTTCTTTGACTACAACTACTTTCCCATCTGCCGGTGATAAAAGCACTTCCTCTGATAGATCTATTGGTAGAGTACGTTCTGGATCTCGAAAAAAGTAGATACTCAGAAACCATACTGGTAGAAGAATGGAGCTTAGGCTAATACTAATTACTAAAGGGAGATAACTCCAGCTTAGCATTAAAGCTACGGCTGTACATACTCCTACTATTGTAATGGTAGGAAAACCTTCGTGTGCTATCTTCATTAGAAGAGTCTCAACACATCGTTAAAGATGACAAACACCATCAAGCTAACCAACAATAAAAAACCAATATTTTGTGCCGCAATCTTAACTTTCTCGGCAGGTTCTTTACGGGCTATTCCTTCATAAATCAAAAAGGCTAAGTGTCCCCCATCTAAGGCCGGTATAGGGAGTATATTCATGATAGCCAATGTGATACTTAATAAAGCTGTTATTTGCCAAAACCCTAACCATCCATTTTGATCTACTGCTTGTTTAGTTAAATCAGCTATAGCAATAGGACCACCAAGATTTTGCCGAACAGAAATGTCACCAGAAAACATTCTAGAAAAGCCTCCTATAATGCCCATAGTTTGTTCCCCAACTTGCTCCCAGCCTTCTTGAATAGATTCTCCAAAATTTAGTTGTGTGGATATCGCACCTGCTTGGGCTAAACTAGGAGGAGCTATTCCTATCGTTCGGTTTTCATAAGGCTCGATACTCAGTGTCAATCTCTGCCTTTCTCGTTCAACTACGAAATCAATCACCCCTTCTGAGCCTCGTATAGCCTGAGTTAATTGTAACCAGTAGTTAACAGGCTCTCCGTTGACTTCTACAAAACGATCACCTGATTGTAACCCTGCATCCTCTGCGGGTGATCCAAGAGCTATACTCGATATAATTGGAGGATAGACATTATTTGCGTGAATAAAGGTTTGTTCTTGCAGACTGTCTAAGATAGTTGATGGAATAAATAGATCCATTGTCATTCCCTCACGCACCACTTGATACGAAAGGTTGCTATTGGTTAACTCAGAAATAGAAACTAGTTCCTCAAAAGCGTCCACATAATTTCCATTTACACCGACAATTTTGTCGTCTGTTTGAAAGCCAACATTCTCAAGTAAACTACCCTCAGGGACATATATACCTGCAACCTCTTCAATCGGTAAACTCAATTTGCCTTGACTCCAATTCATCCCTGAATAAATAAAAAAGGCAAGAATCATGTTAAATATGACTCCGGCAGTAATTACCACCATACGCTGCCAAATTGGCTTCGATCGATATTCCCAAGGTTGTGGTTCGGCTGCTAAATGTTCGGTATCCATACTCTCATCTACCATACCAGAAATTTTAACATAGCCACCTAGCGGAGTAGCCCCTATACAATAATCGGTGTCGCCTCGTTTAAATCCCCAAATACGTGGAGGAAAACCCACTGAGAATCTTTCGACTCTCATTCCAAACATTTTAGCTGCCAAAAAGTGCCCTAATTCATGTATAAATACAAGAATCATGAGTGCACCGATGAAAATGAGAATTGTTTGTGTTAGTTCAAGTAGTTCCATATTGACAAATAGTTCTTGCGTAAGCTCTGGTTTGCTGATCTAATTCTACGAGTGAATCATAACTCAAGGTCGAATTAAAGCGTATTTGGTTAAGACAACGTTCAATAATAATTGCTATATCAATATACTTAATTTTACCCTCTAAAAAGTACTCGACTGCAATTTCATTAGCTGCATTTAATACTGCAGGGCCTCCTTTGTGGAGTTTTAATGATTCCATGGCTAATTCAATGCATGGAAATCGTGAATAATCCACTGGTTCAAAATATAGTGTATGCATTTGTGTCCAATCCATACGTGAGCTGTTTAAGGGTAACCTGCGGGGATAAGACAATGCATATAAAATAGGGACTTTCATGTCAGGTGGACCAAGTTGTGCTTTGGTTGAGCCATCTACATAGGTCACCATTGAGTGAATGATACTTTCCGGATGAACTACTGGTGTAATCTTCTCAATGGGCAGGTCAAATAACCAATGCGCTTCTATGATTTCTAAGCCTTTATTCATCATGGTTGCGCTATCAATGGTAATCTTAGAACCCATGCTCCAATTTGGATGTTGCAATGCCTGTTGCACCGTTACATCCTTCATTTGCTCAATGCTAAGAGTCCTAAATGGACCACCACTTGCGGTAATAATGATTTCTTCAATGGATTCTTTTTCTTCTCCAATGAGTGATTGTAGCATGGCGCTATGTTCGGAATCGATCGGTATTAAGCTACCTTGTGAATCCTTCAAAAGTTCGGTAATAATTGCTCCGCCTACCACTAGACTTTCTTTATTGGCTAAGGCCACTTTTTTGTGAGCTTTCAACGCGTAAAAGGTCGGTGAAAAACCGGCAAAACCCACCAAGCTATTCAATACAACATCAATTTCAGGCAGGCATACTAGCTCATTTAATGCGAGCGAGTCAACATATGTTTTAGTTATTGTAGGGTCACCTAATTGTAGGTTCGTATGAGTATGGCCCAGTCCTGTTAAAACTGCGTAACGTGCACGGAAAGTTTTGGCTTGTTCATTCAAAAGCTCCCAATTTTGATGAGCACTTAATAAAACAACTTCGAACAACTCATGGTGCTCTTGAATGATTTCTAACGCTTGTGTTCCAATGGAGCCCGTTGATCCTAGAATAGCAATTCGGATCTTCTTATGTTTCATTTCACCCTATTATGTTCAATTTTATCACAGCAGCCATCCTTCCAGCTTTCTTTGCTTCTCTTCTATAAGAATAAAAATTATTTTCATCGTTAAAGGTGCATCCTGTGTCCATAACAATGTGAGACTTCAGTATTCCAGTTCTTACAAGTTGTCCAAAAATATAGCCTTTTAGGTCCACATGCGGTTTGGTATTTTTGTTTTTTTCTACAAA
>NTKP01000012.1 GCA_002457365.1 Rhodothermaeota bacterium MED-G12 | reverse complement strand
AGGAACTCCTATCCCTTTAATGGCCTATGGTCCTCACGCGGTAGAATTCAGTGGATGGTGGGATAATACAGACATTGGTAAAAAAGTAGCTGACTTATTAGGGTTTGAGAATTTCCCTCTCATTATTAGTGCTGACAATTAAGAATATCTATCTGACTAGATTATTTAATACTACTTGAGTTGCTAGCTAAAGCAGTCCTGTTAGCTTTCGAAAGTTGATAGCTTAATGCGCAGCCTGCAATACCGATTAGAATATAAATTAGAAATGGTATGAGATCAGAATCCCAGGCTTGTTCTAAGGATACAGGTAACACTAGGTGACCATCGTCTGAACGAACTAATCGAAGCCAGTTAAATACACTGTGTAGAGTTATTATACTGGCAAAACTAATAGCTACTTTCCTATTACTTTGGCTAAGAGTCATCAGTACCATTCCAACTAGAAAAGTTATTGCTAAATGTACCAACCACAGCACCGCTATCCATAAAGCTTCGCTGAGATTTGCGTAGCCGTTCCACAATACCTCTTCATTAGCGTAAATGTGAAGTATTAACCGGGTAAATCCATCAAAAACCCTAATAAAAAATAATCCTAGTAAGGGAAATACAACAAGGGTTTTACTGTAATATTTGAATTGGAAGTTGGTCAAGTTTTAGGCTATTATTGTGAGCTTTAAATGTTACCTATTGGTTCTAACAGTAGGTTTTAAATGTACAAACTTTGAGTGATTAACCTATGCCAACCAACGACTTTTTATCCCCTGAAGAAACCATCAATTCCGATAAACAACTTGTGGAGTCCCCAGAAGTGGAGGCTATTGCCAAAAAGGTTATCGAACAGCACAAAATGGAGTTTGGACCTGCCGAGATTGGCTATTTCTTGGTGTATCCAAATATTTCGAGACAAAAAGCAGCCAAGTGCATGAAAGCTAGTCGCGAGGTAAAGTACTACTCTGGGAACGACTACCTAATTGAGATATCTGGAGAATTATGGGATATGTTGGATAATCAAACTAAAGAAATGTTGTTGTATCATGAACTACTTCATATAGATCCCAGTTTTAAATCCAAAACACAGGAATGGAAGATGAATCTTCGCAAGCCTGATTTCTCGGATTTTTACACCATTAATGACAAATATGGTAATGAGTGGTACAAGACGATTCAAGCAACAGTGTCATCACTCTACGACTTAGATCCAAAGCAAGAAAGTAAGGTATCCCTATAGATCAGTCAGATCAGGCCTGTTGTCTTACTACTTGCTTGTTGTCTCACTACATGAAAGCTGGATTATACTAGGTGTGAATTTCGACGACTTCAATGTCAAAATTCAAATCTTTGCCAGCGAGAGGATGATTAGCGTCTATGGTGACTGATTCGCCTTCGATTTGAGTAATTTGAACCGGAATAGCTTGCCCGTCAGGTTGATTTAGTTGAAGCTGCATACCCACTTGTGCGTCAAGTTCAGGGGGTAATTGATTCATCGGGACTTCAATTACCATTTCGGGATTATGTTCACCATAGGCTTCTAGGCTTGGGATATTTGTGGTCGCTTTTTCACCAACAGAAAGTCCCATTATAGCATGTTCGAACCCGGGAATCAATTGGCCTTTACCAAGGGTGAATTTTAATGGGTCGCGCTCAATTGAGCTATCAAAAACTTCTCCAGATGCTAAAGTTCCTGTGTAATGAACTGATACGGTGTCACCGTCTTTAATTGTAGACAAAATATATACGTTATATGAAAATTTAAGCTACTGACAAGGTAAAATTATATATGGACATATGAAATTTTAACCCTCCTGTTGCTTACATCAACCAGAAAAGGATGCTAATTAGCCTTTAAAATTGGGTGAAAGGGGGTGAAAGCCTCAACTGTCCAAATCCTTTCTAGCATCTTTCTTCATCGCTAAAATTCGCTTCAGTTTCACTCTTTCACCAGGATTAACGCGAATATTAAGCACACTATTGATCTGAGTTGAGGAATCAACTTCTTTTTCAAACACCAGCTGAACTTCATCTTCTCCTAACCAACTATAGTCAAGAAATGTCTTCCAATCGATTGAATGATCAATAATTAATATACCTTGAGTTCGAAGATGTGGGGTAATGTATAAGGTGAAACTCACAAGTCCGAATACAGCAAGAGAAGTACCCGAAAATAACCGTATGGGGGTAATGATAAAATCAAAGGCCCAACCAATGCGAAGTAATCCAGCAATAATTAGAGTTGAGCCAATGAATAAAGGGGTAAAGTGTACAACAGGATTTTTGAAGTTGTAAAGAGGGTAGCCAGCTGACTTTTTAATTTCCAATTGGCTATGCAGTTTTCCTATACCTATACCACTTAAAAAAGCATAAAATAAGCTCATCAGAGTTCCAGCTAAGGACTCGCTTAAAAACCCATTGATAAAAAGAAGCATGGCTACCACATACAATGTTATGATAAGACTTGCTAGCTGGAGTGCTTTTCGTATTGTGGTGGTGTAAAGTTGGATATAGCGTTTTCCAACCAAGTATCCGAGTAGTAAAAAAGGAATAGAAAGTAGATAAACAAGAGTCATTAATTCTATATATTTATGCTGTAAAAAATAGATACTTATCATGTTCTTACCCGATAAAATAGTCATAAATAACGAGGAAGAGTACTTTCAAATCAAGTGGAGTGATGGCAAAACTTATCAATATCCATTATTTGGTTTACGAAGAAATTGTCCATGTGTAATGTGTAGAGGTGGGCATGATAAAATGCAGATATTTGAACCTTCTGCTTTCAATGAGCAAGCAGTAGTACCTGTAACGATTCGAAGAGCTGAACAGATCGGGAATCATGCCATCCAAATACATTGGTCAGATGGGCATAATTCAGGAATGTATCGTTGGACCACCTTACGAGATCTTTACGAAGAATGGAAAAATGAAGCCGAATAAAAAAGGGAAAGCGGCTTTAGCTTTTATTTTCATTACCGTTTTAATTGATGTCATTGGACTGGGAATTATTATACCTGTAGTTCCTAGTCTAATCATTGAACTGACCGGTCAAACCATTAGCAACGCAGCCGAGTATGGTGGCTTGTTAATGTTCATCTACGCAGGGACTCAGTTTCTGTTCGCTCCAGTAATTGGTGCATTGAGTGATCGCTATGGGCGCAGACCCTTACTACTTAGCTCTTTATGTGCCTATGGCTTGAATTACCTTTTGTTAGCCTGGGCACCAACTATATGGTGGTTATTTTTTGCCCGTTTTTTATCTGGTATAACCGGAGCTACTACGACCACTGCTAGTGCTTACGTTGCAGATATAAGTGACCCAGAAGAAAAAGCCCAAAATTTTGGTTTATTAGGAGCTGCTTTTGGTCTAGGGTTTATTATTGGCCCAGTGATTGGTGGTATTTTAGGAGAATATGGTTCTCGTTTACCGTTTCTAGCAGCAGCTATTTTGAGCTTGGTTAACTTTACCTACGGATATTTTATTCTCCCAGAGTCATTAGCTAAGAAGGAGCGGCGTTCCTTTGAATGGAAAAGGGCCAATCCCTTTGGAGCACTAAAAAAAATAAGGGACTTCTCAGCAGCAACAGGATTATTTCTAGTATTTTTTCTTATCTACCTATCTCACCATGCCACACAAAGTACCTGGACGTATTACACCATGTTTAAATTCAGTTGGGATGAAGCGATGGTAGGTATTTCCCTAGGGGTAGTGGGAATCTGTGTAGCCGTCGTACAGGGCGGGTTAACTCGGTGGTGGATTCCTAGAATTGGACCTAATAAAGCCGTTTATTTAGGGATTGGAGCTTATGTAATTGGTTTTTTAGGGTTTGCTTGGGCTCCTAACGGCTCAATTATGCTTGCAATGATTATGCCTTATGCTCTGGGAGGATTTGCGGGACCTTCCTTGCAAGGCATACTTTCAAATCAGGTGCCCGCAAACATGCAGGGTGAACTACAAGGTGTGTTAACGAGTCTTATTAGTTTTTCAGCCATCATTGGTCCACCCGTGATGACTCAATCATTTAGTTACTTTAGCACCAATCAAATGCTTTATATGCCAGGTGCCCCTTTCATTTTAGGGGCTTTTTTATCCATATTAGCACTTATTATTGGTGTTAAAACCTTAGGGCATGTTGTTGAAAAGAGCGTTGAAATTAGTTGAATCTAAGCAACGTAATTTCAAAAAAAATGCGTTACATATAGTTCATACTATAAAGGTAGAATAACAAGTTTAAAGGCCGTATTTTACTAATAAATAAACACGTGAAAAAGCAGCCATTTAGCTGCTTTACTATTTAAACAAGGTACGTATATGAGTAAGATTCAGTATTTGAGCCAAGAAGGATATGACAAGTTAGACCAAGAACTTCGAGATTTGAAAACTAGAGGACGTCGTGAAATAGCAGATGATATAGCAGAAGCTAGGGCAAAAGGTGATTTAAGCGAAAACGCCGAATACGATGCAGCGAAAGAAGCTCAGGGACATATGGAGACACGTATAACCCAATTGGAAGATATACTGGCTAATGCCCGTGTGTTGGACGCCAAAGACTTAGACTTAACTAAAGTTCGTGTACTAACCAAGGTTACTATACTCAATAAAAAAATGAAGAAGGAAATGAAATACACCCTAGTATCTCCAAACGAAGCCGACTTTGCGAAGGGTAAAATTTCAGTGGATTCACCCATTGGTGCCGCTCTTTTGGGAAAAGAAATAGGGGATGTTGTTACCGTCACCGTACCAGCTGGCATACTTGAATTAGAAATATTGAAAATCGAAATAGACTAAATCTACTGGTTGATGCACCCCAGCCAGCATCGCTAAAACGGCCGTTCAATGAAAAAACTTATAGACGCGTATGTTTATCGCGAGAGTTCAAAAAATATAGAATTTTTGATACTTCAGAGAGCTAAGAATAAAATATATGCCGGGCAGTGGCGTATGGTGGGTGGTAAGGTAAAAGAAAATGAAGACTACGCTCATGCGGCTTTGCGTGAAATTCAGGAGGAAATTCAGTTAACCCCTTCTTTCTTTTGGGTAGTGCCCTCTGTGAATACATTTTTTGAGGCCAAAACCAATCAAATTCTACACATTCCAGCTTTTGCGGCAAAAGCACCAAAATCCTTTAGCCCAAAGCTAGATGATGAGCATACACAGTATAAATGGATTAGTGAATCCCAAATCTCTACTCACATTTTTTGGCCAGAACAACAAAGGCTTATGAAGATGATTGCAACTCTTGTCCAGAATGGGCAGGTAGTGTCAGAGTGGGTTTTAAAGCCATAAAAACATGAAAATATTAGTAATAAATTGCGGTAGCTCATCCATTAAATACCAACTCATCAATACAAAAGAGAAAACGACTCTTTGTAAAGGTTTGGTTGAGAGGATTGGGGCAGTTACGTCTATTATCCGTCACGAATTTGCCGATGAAAAACCCATCAAAAAATCGATCGCTTTAGAAAATCACTCTGCAGCCCTTTCCAAAATTATGGAATTACTCATGGAGGCTGACAATGAACACTTACATGATGTTAGTGAAATAGAAGCGGTAGGCCACCGGGTTGTTCATGGGGGTGAGCTTTTTAAAGATTCCGTACTTATCGATGAGGATGTAGAATCGGCGATTGAACAAGCATTTGATATTGCACCACTACACAATCCACCAAACTTGCAAGGGATTAGAGCGGCAAAAAAGCTGCTGCCAAACGTTCCGCATGTCGCAGTTTTTGACACAGCGTTTCATCACTCTATACCACAGCATGCCTACTTATATGCCATTCCTAATCGGCTTTACAGGCGATATAAAATACGTCGTTACGGGTTTCATGGTACCTCTCATTATTATGTTTCAAGAGAGTACTTTAATGTATTGGGAAAGAAAAAAATAGGGTCCAAGCTAATCACTTGTCATTTGGGAAATGGCGGGTCAATCACAGCCATAAAAGATGGAAATTCTTATGACACATCTATGGGTTTTACACCATTAGAAGGATTAGTAATGGGAACCAGAAGTGGAGATATAGATCCATCTATTTTGTTTTTTTTAATTGAAAAAGAAGAATTATCCCTAGCCAACGTACACGCATTACTCAATAAGCATAGTGGATTACTTGGACTAAGTGGTTATGCCGGTGATATGCGGGATTTATTGGAAGAAGCTGAACAAGGAGATCGCAGGTGTACCGAAGCAGTAGATGTATTCTGTTACAGAGCGAAAAAGTATATTGGCTCATATATGGCAGCGTTAAATGGAGGGGATGCCTTGATATTTACTGGTGGTATTGGTGAAAACTCAGCGATTATTAGGCGAAAAATCGTAGAAAATCTAAGCTATTTGGGCTTGGAATTAGATGACGAGAAAAATGAGAATGCAAAAGGCTTTTCAGCTATTCATGCGAATGACTCCAAAGTAGAAATCTATGTGATTCCAACAAATGAAGAATTGGTGATTGCAATCGATGCCGCAAAAATAGCGATTGCCTCTCAACAAACTCCATGGGCGTAATAAAGACATCATATGCACTTGTATACTTGGCTATCGGTCTATCCTTTAGCGCATGTACCAGTTCTAAGTGGACAATAGAGTCGACCCGAGCAATTGATCGTACAGAATTTGATTTAGTAGAAGAAGATGTTTTCTTGGAAGTGAGTCAAATACCAAGTCCAAGTAGGCCTGTATTAGTGTTTGACGTTTGGAATGTAGAGACCTATGATTACTCCCTAAAGATTCAAAGTAATAGATATCTGCAACGCTACAGACCTTCTTTAGGCGCTGCTTTTTTTGGTGTTTTAGGTGCTAGTGCTGCGTACTTGACAGCGGATATATTGTCACCTAACAGCACAGAGCAATATATGCTATATGGATTGGGTGCCTTAAGTTTAGCTACAGGTTTAGCTGGAGATAGAAGTTGGGGTAAAGCTACATCTACGGGTGAACAAAGGCTATTAAAGCAAACCGGTGTAATTCAATTAAGTGATACACTTAGAGCAACAAAGCAGCCTAGTACATCGCCAAGTTACACTATCTACAATGATCTTGAGGCAATCGCCATACGAAATAATGTTACCTTCGATAAGAATAGCTATTTCATTAACTTATTAGAAGATATTAATCCCAGTAGTTTTTTAGTTCAAGAAAACCAAAGTATACGAGTTGAACTTGAATTTAATGATAGTCTCTATTCTCAAACTATCCCGGTGGAAGATATTTTTGAGCGTTTTGTAGTAGTTGAAACAGAAGTTACGGCCTTGCGGCAAAATCCAGACAATACCAACAATTCCATATTGACTGATTTAGCTAGGGGTAGTGAGTTACTATTGCTAGGTGAATTGGACAACTGGTATGTTGTGCGTTACGGAATTGCTGAAACCTATATTTCAAAAAATGACTCCAAATTAATTTGGCGTCCAACTGATTATATAGACGAGTTGTCCATTATTACCCTTCCAAATGTACCCTTTGGAAATGTGGATGTAGAGCGCGAGATACCTGTACGATTGACCGAAAATAACCAAGCGGCGGCCTTTATCTTAGGCAACGAATATTACGGAGATAGTTTCCCTAACAAACGATATGCAGAAAGGGATGCGAAGCTCTTAGAAGAGTATCTTATCAACAGTTTTGGATTGGGTTTTGCGGGTATTCGAACGTCCATAAATACCACAAGGATAGAGCAGTTTAGATACAATTGGGATGAATTTTTAACACGTAATCGAGCAAATAAAAAACAGCTTATACTATATGTAAATGGTTATGTTACAATAGATAATGAAGGTAATCTCATGTATTTGTTAGGTGATGAGGCTTCAAGTAATCCGCAGAATTACAGCCTAGTACTTGCCCATTTATTCCAGGATGCAATTGATGCGGGCTTTACCGAGTTATTCATGATAGGAGATTTATTTTTTGATACCCGAAATGAGACGAAAACGGTCTCTAGGGCTAAGTATTACGATGCTTTCTATGCTTTAAATTCTACGTTATTAGCCAGCAGAGGAATTAACTTTGGCTTGCTTTTTTCATCGGATGGAAGGAGCGATTCACAATTGTACACTAAGCAAGCAATTGCCCAAAAGTATCACAGTATATTTAGTTATTACATAGCCGATGCGATAAAAAAAGGGAATTACACGTCTAATCAATTGCTTAATTACGTTCAAAGAAATGTGGATTATACCGCTCGTAGACTACACGATACACCCCAAAATGTTGTATATTTTGGTAATGCAAATATTGAGTTCTAATAGGGTACAGTCGCTTGAAGTGTAGTGCTAACAACTAATTGTATTGGTACATCAAAAAATTAGTTTGAGAACCCCAATTAACCCGAAAACCCAGTTAAAAAATCTGGTAAATACATAGTTATGAATTTCACCGAGTTGCTACGCGTTAAGGCAAAAGGCAGTCAATCAAAGATAGTTTTAGCCCGATCCTCAGATCCAAGAGTACAACAAGCGGCTAATCTACTTGTGGAACTAGAAATAGGTGAAATCTATATGGTTCGGAATCGTAGTGAAGAGGGGCTTAATTCTGCAGATAGCACCGAAGTAGATAATGATCAAAAGGCTGTTGCGTTAACCCGAGGGAACGATGTATCTGTTGAGCTAAACTCAAAGATTCATTGGGTAGATCCCTGGAAAGATTCACGTCGAGAAGAATTCGCTGATTCTCTTTATGAGAAAAGAAAAAACAAGGGATGGAGTCGTGAACGTTGCGAAAAAACCATTTCAGATCCACTTTATTTCACAGGTTGTCTGTTAGCGATGGGATATATGGATGTTGGTGTGGCAGGTTCGGTTTCAACAACGGGAGATGTGCTGCGAGCGGCCATTCATACCATTGGACTAAGACCTGGTTCAACCACCATTTCAAGTAGTTTTATCATGGAATTACCTACTGGTGAGGTTGTGAGTTTTGGAGATTGTGCGGTTATTCCTATGCCAAATGCGGAACAATTAGCCACAATAGCACATGATTCAGCTATGGTATATCACTCTCTAACCGGGGTAGAACCAAAGATAGCGTTGTTGTCATTTTCTACTAATGGCAGTGCCGATCATGAACGTGTACAAGTCCCCAGAGATGCTCTGCAGGTGTATAAGGAACAGGGCGGTGGCTTTGAAATGGATGGTGAATTGCAGTTTGATGCAGCCTGGGATACCTCTGTTGCGCGCCGCAAAGCCCCGGATAGTAAGGTAGCAGGGCAGGCGAATGTCTTTGTGTTTCCAAGTTTGGAGGCCGGCAATATAGGCTACAAAATGGTGGAGAGGTTAGCTGGCGCAAGGGCAACTGGGCCAATTATTCAAGGGCTAAATAAACCCATGTTGGATCTCTCCAGAGGTTGTGATGCCAATGATATAGTAAACACCGCCTGTGTGGGCGTATTAATGACAAAAAACTGACCTTATGGAACATCTTTATCCACTTATTTTTGAACCCATCATAAAGGAAAAGTTGTGGGGAGGTACGAGCCTTCATGAAGTCTTAGCTAAGCCTCATACGGGTGATTATGATGGTGAATCCTGGGAATTATCTGGAGTTCCTGGAAATATTTCAGTCGTTCGTAACGGCCCATATACCGGTAAAAGCCTGACCGAACTCATCGAACATTTTAAAGGCGATTTGGTTGGTGAACACGTGTATAATAAGCACGGTAACATGTTTCCTTTGTTGTTTAAATTTATTGATGCCCAACAAGATTTATCTATACAAGTACACCCAAATGATGAATTGGCTCACAAACGTCATAATAGTTTTGGCAAAACAGAAATGTGGTATGTGATCGATGCGGATCCGGATGCCAGCCTAATTGTTGGATTTAACAAACAAGTAGATGCTCGCCAATATATGGACTGCATTCAGGATAACAAGCTCATGAGTGTACTAAACCGGGAGAAGGTACAGCCCCATGACGTATTTTTTATTCCTGCTGGTCGGATACACACTATTGGGAAGGGTTTATTAATTGCCGAGATACAACAAACATCCGATATTACCTATAGAATACATGATTTTGACCGGGTCGATGCGAATGGTAATAAACGAGAATTACACAACGATTTAGCTGTTAAAGCCATAGATTTTTCCATCCCCGATTCTTATAAGACTAGCTATGATCTTCAGGCGGGAGAGCAGCTTATTGGAGCCTCAGATTATTTTGTAACCAAAAGGCGGTTTATAAATGAACCTACCACCATAGAATTTGGTCATTCTTCTTGCACCGTTCTCATGTGCATAGAGGGAAGTCTTGAGGTATCCCTTTTTGAAGAACTTCCTGCTATTTCAAAAGGCGACACTGTTCTTATTCCAAGCTGTATTGAAGAACTTACAATGACACCGGAAGGCAATAGTATTTTATTAGAAATTCACATACCCGATTAACGGTAGTTTCTTATCGAGCCGATAGAGAAACTCAATAAGAAAGCCTGACAATTAGCCAAGTAATTCACTATATTTAGAGTTGTTCTAAATAAGCTTCTTTTAATGAACGGAAGCATCATTGCTTAGGTTTAGCAGGTAATATTAATCCATTAAAACAGCATAATATGAGTGAAGAGACCAAGGCCTTAGAGTCGATGATTGGTGAAGAGTACAAATATGGATTCACAACAGACGTCGAATACGAAGATTTTCCAAAAGGAATAAGTGAAGACATAATACGTGAACTCTCTAGCAGAAAAGAAGAACCTGAGTGGATGCTTGAATTCCGCTTGAAATCGTACCGTGCTTGGTTAGAGATGGATGAGCCTGAATGGTTCAATGCCACTTACACGAAGCCTGATTTTGAGAACTTACTTTATTACTCAGCGCCCAAAAAAAGACCCAGTCTAGACAGCCTAGATGATGTGGATCCTAACATAAGGGAGACCTACGAAAAATTAGGTATTCCTCTTGAAGAGCAAAAAATGTTGGCTGGTGTGGCAGTTGATGCGGTATTTGACAGCGTTTCCGTGTTTACCTCGTTCAAGGAAAAATTAGCTGAAGCAGGGGTTATATTTTGCTCTATCTCTGAAGCGATCAAAGAATACCCAGATTTAGTGAAGAAATATATGGGCTCGGTTATACCAGCACGCGACAATTTCTATGCGGCCTTAAATTCTGCAGTCTTCTCGGATGGATCTTTCTGTTATATCCCAAAAAATACGGCATGTCCGATGGAGCTGTCTACGTATTTCCGTATTAATAACATGGAATCTGGTCAGTTTGAGAGAACGCTAATTATAGCGGAAGAAGGAGCGAGTGTTAGTTATTTGGAAGGGTGTACTGCTCCAATGTATGATGAGAATCAATTGCATGCTGCAGTAGTAGAATTAATCGCTTTAGACCATGCCGACATCAAGTATTCAACTATTCAGAATTGGTACTCTGGTGACGAAAATGGAAAGGGTGGAATCTACAATTTCGTTACCAAAAGAGGGATTTGTAAAGGAAATCATAGTAAGATTTCATGGACCCAATTAGAAACTGGGTCTGCGGTAACTCTTAAGTATCCATCGGTAATTTTACAAGGTGATCACTCCATCGGAGAGTTTTATTCCGTGGCGGTTACTACAAAAAAACAACAAGCAGATACTGGTACTAAAATGATTCATTTGGGTAAGAATACCCGCAGTACCATCATTTCAAAAGGTATTTCAGCCGGTGAGTCCAATAATAGTTACCGTGGTGAAGTAAAAATTGGTAAGAAAGCTACAGGATCAAAAAACTATTCAGTCTGCGATTCTATGCTTATTGGACAAAGTTGCGGTGCTCATACATTCCCTTACATTTCATCTGAAAATGCGAGTAGTAGCGTTGAACATGAGGCTACGACTTCGAGAGTGGGAGAGGAGCAGATTTTTTACCTAATGCAACGAGGTATCAGTGAACAAGATGCGATTTCAATGATTATTAACGGCTTTGTTAAAGACGTCTTAAAGGAATTACCTCTTGAATTTGCAGTCGAGGCGAATAAGCTATTGGATATTAAATTAGAAGGCAGTGTAGGATAACCTACCGTCTAGCCCATAAATAGTAATAATTAAATCATAGTATAGTGTTAGAAATTAGAAACTTACATGCCGTCGTAGAAGGCGAAGAACTAGAAATTTTAAAAGGTGTTAATTTAACTGTTAACAAAGGTGAGATTCACGCCATTATGGGCCCAAATGGAAGTGGAAAAAGCACTCTATCCAAAGTAGTTTCTGGTCATCCAGAATACGAAGTAACGGAAGGAACCATTTTGTTTGAGGGAGAGGATATTACTGAAATGGATGCCGATGAGCGAGCCCATTTGGGATTATTTTTAGCCTTTCAGTACCCAGTTGAGGTGCCAGGCATAACCAACAAAACCTTGCTTAGAGAAGCTTACAACACCATTGCTCGTGCCAACGAACGTGAGGAGTTGGATCCTCTAGAATTTGAAGATTATCTAGTATCTAAATTAGAAATCATCGAAATGAAAGATGAATTCCTCAATCGCTCTATAAACACAGGTTTTTCGGGTGGTGAAAAGAAAAAAAATGAAATATTTCAAATGGCTGTGTTAAACCCACGCCTTTCATTTCTAGATGAAACCGACTCGGGCTTAGATATAGATGCACTAAAGGTCGTCTCTGACGGTGTCAACAAAATTGCAAGTCCTGAAAATGCAATTGTCATGATTACCCATTACCAACGACTGCTGAACTACATAAAACCAGATTTTGTGCACGTAATGATGAATGGCAAAATTGTTAAGTCTGGAGATATTTCGTTAGCTGAAGAATTGGAAGCCAACGGATATGATCAGATGCAAAAAGAATTAGCCTAAACAGGAGACGGTATAAATGAGCAGTGTAAGTACAAAAGAATTAATTCATGCCTACGTCCAATTACCAGGTGTACTTCGTGAGAATTTCAAAGAACTGAGATCACAGGCGAAAGAAAACCTAGATACCTGCGCATTCACTACTAAAAAGGATGAAGAATGGCGTTTTACGGATCTCAAGTCCATCACATCGAATAAATTTGAATCGGTAGACACCGGTATAGCTCAAGCTGATCTTGAGTTGGACGAGTACCACTTACCGGAAGCAATGAGCTCAAGATTGGTTTTTATTGATGGCAACTTCAGTCCGTCACACTCTGCGATTGAAGGAATGCCCGATGGAGTCATTGTAGGTAACATAAATGACTTCCCTGAACATGAGCAACTGCGCTCACACTTAGGGACCATGACCAACTACGAAGATGATGTATTT
This sequence comes from Rhodothermaeota bacterium MED-G12, assembly GCA_002457365.1. GTDB lineage: Bacteria > Bacteroidota > Rhodothermia > Balneolales > Balneolaceae > UBA1275. The sequence goes on along the minus strand of NTKP01000012.1, from coordinate 24,174 downwards.
GTCCCTCTGAATGATGTCAATTTTCAAGATGGAACGTTCATTTTTGTACCCAAGGAAACGGTTATTGAGCAACCAATACATATACTGAATGTGTTTACCCATCGAAATAATCCACATTTTGTAACACCACGAGTATTATTTGTGGGAGAGATGTATTCAAAGGCTACCATTATTGAAGAGCATATTGGCCTTTCGGACAATGTTTATTTGAACGTCCCTGTCAATGAGTTTAGGCTCTACAGCGGGGCTCATGTTCACCACGCTCGGATACAGCGTGACAGCAAAAATGCGTCACACATATCTCGACCTGTCGCTATGTTAGATGCCCATGCAGAATACCATTCATACACTATTTGCTTGGGTTCTAAATTATTCCGTAATGAACCCAGAGTTATACAGAATGCAGAAGAGGTGGACTTCACTGTTGATGGTTTAGTACTTATTGATGGAGAGCAAATTGCAGATACGCATTCAATCATGGATCACCGATTTTCTCATGGAAACTCACATCAGTTACACAAAGTGGTTGTCAACGATCAGGCTCACTCAATCTTTAATGGTAAAATCTTTGTGGCAAAAGACGCTCAAAAGATAGACTCCTTTCAAGAAAACAGAAATTTACTTATTTCAGACACAGGTAAAGTAAATACAAAACCACAACTAGAAATATTTGCTGATGATGTCCGGTGCTCTCATGGTGCAACCATAGGTCAATTACAAGATGAAGAGGTGTTTTATTTGCAGAGTAGAGGGCTTACTGAGCAAAAGAGTAGAGAGCTATTGGTTTACGCATTTGCTCTTGAATCGGTTGAGAGCATGGCGGTTAAATCAGTAGAAGAGTTATTATTAAAAGAAGTAATCGCCTATACCAACAGAGATTAAGTGATACGGTAGACGATTGTACATACATAAAAGGTAAGGATGAGCGCTATAGATTGGAATCACATACGAAGTCAATTCCCTGTTCTTAAAACACAAGTTAATGGGCATGCACTCAGTTATTTAGATAATGGTGCCTCTAGCCAGATGCCAGAGTCCGTTATAACTAGACTAACCGACTACCATCGTTATGAGCATGCTAACATTCATCGTGGTGTACATCATCTGTCACAAACAGCTACCTCAGCCTATGAGGATACCCGTAGTTTGGTTAGGGATTTTCTTCATGCTGAGAGTCTTGAACAAATCATATTCACGACAGGAACAACCGATTCCATCAACCTAGTGGCCCAATCGTGGGGCAGCATCAATCTTTCTGTGGGGGACGAAATTATATTATCGGAAATGGAGCACCATGCTAATATAGTTCCATGGCAAATGATTGCTCAAAAAACAGGAGCCATCATAAAAGTGATTCCACTTCTCGATAACGGTGAGCTAGACTTAGAGGTGTATTCAACTTTGTTGTCTGAGCGAACAAAAATGGTTGCCTTAGTTCATGTATCTAACACCTTAGGTACGATCAATCCTGTTTTAGAAATAATAGAAAAGGCAAAAACTGTTGGAGCAAAAGTACTAATCGATGGTGCACAGGCAACCCCACATATGAAGGTTGATGTGCAGAAGTTAGGAGTCGATTTTTACACCTTTTCTGCACATAAAATGTGTGGTCCTACAGGCTTTGGTGTATTATACGGAGAGAGGTCACTTTTAGAATCTATGCCCCCGTACAGAGGAGGAGGAGATATGATAGATAAGGTTAGTTTCTCTGGAACAACGTATAATGATCTTCCTCATAAATTTGAAGCAGGAACACCACCTATTGCTGCTGGTATAGCATTTGGCGAGGCTATACGGTACTTAAATGATATTGGGTTGGATGAAATTACTCAACGAGAGTCTTATCTCTTAGAGTATGCCATGGAAGGTTTTAGTACACTAGATCATGTTCGATTTATAGGCACTTCCAATAATAAAACATCGGTTATTTCTTTTTTATTAGATGACATTCACCCAACAGATGCGGGTACTATATTAGATAAGTATGGAATTGCCGTACGTACCGGACACCATTGTACACAACCGATTATGGAACGCTATGGCATTCCAGGTACCATACGTGCCTCACTTTCTTTTTATAACAATGAAGCAGATATTGATTCATTGATTAACGGCATAATTGAAACACAATCATTTTTTAATTAACTGATCAAAATGGCTAAAATCAAAGAAATAGAACGAACACCAAATCCAGACGCCATGCGATTTGTACTCGCAGAACCTTTGACTAATGGGGTAACACGGTCCTATGAAGATGCGCAAGAAGCTCAGGATGACCGTTTAGCTGCATCCCTATTCGAAATAGAACATGTGATCAACGTGTATTATGTGGATCGTTACATTACTGTAACACAAGATGGTGGAGCTGTTTGGTCGGAGCTATTAAGGAAATTAGCCCCACCCATTCGTGAGGCAGAAGCACAAGAAAATCTGGTTGATGATGCCGAAGTACATGTGAGTAAAGAAGCTCTAGATTCGGATGACCCTAGATTACAGGAAATCAACCGGATGCTTGATGAGCAAGTACGTCCTTATCTACTGGCCGATGGTGGAGGTTTGAAAGTGATCAGTCTAGAAGAAAATAGACTCAAAGTACATTACCAAGGTGCTTGTGGAACATGCCCAACAGCGACAACGGGTACTTTGTACGCCATAGAAAGTATGGTTAAGAGAGTAGATCCAGAAATACAAGTCATCTCGGTGTAACATGTCAGAGATTACCATTAGCGATACGGCCTATCATCGAATATGTGAAATAAAAGGGTCCGATTCGGATGAGCAAAAAAATCTATTGCAAATATCCATCATTAGTGGTGGTTGTAGTGGTTTAAGCTATGATTTAAAGCTGGTTAAAGAGCATGAACTAATCATAAAAGAAACAGATCACCTTTTTGAATATCCGGATTTCAGTTTATACATAGATATGCGAAGCTACTTAATGTTAGCGGGTACAGAGTTAGATTTTAGTGATGGATTAGAAGGGAAAGGATTTCACTTTCACAATCCTAATGCAAGTCGCACATGCTCTTGTGGAGAAAGTTTCTCGATATAGTACATTGTGAGTTTGTATTTACGCTCAACTTGTGACTCTTACATCGAATGGTGAAACCGTTGATTATTTGGAAAAAGTATGATTAAGAATAAAGTTCAATCTAATGAAAAGTTAGTTTCCATTGATATTGCCAAAAGTTTTGGGCCGAAATTTCCAATAAAATCTTTAGATATTACTCCTTGGTTATTTCAAGGGCTTATTCTGAAGGAAAAATTGTTTAATGACAGCATTGACCAGCACAATTGGCAGGAATACAAGGATTCCTATTTGTGCATTGAAGTTAACGAAGACGCTCTATTAGCTCCATGGGCGTACATGATACTTACCGAAATAGGCAAGCGACACGCAAAAGATGTTTTCTTTACCAACCCAATAGATGCACAGTCGCAGCTAATCAAGCGGAATATTGACGAAGCCGATTTGAGTTTTTATGAAGAGAAATACGTATTAGTTAAAGGTTGCTCTAATAAGTCTGTGACCCCTGATATTTATGCTCATATAACAAAAAAGCTCATTGGTACAGCAAAAAAAATAATGTACGGTGAAGCTTGCTCTTTTGTGCCTGTGTACACGAGCAAGTCAAATAAGTAATAAGATATGGGAAGTATAATAGTCACAGGTTCGTCAAGAGGAATAGGGAAAGCTATTGTAGACCGCTACTTAGATGAAGGGTGGAATGTATTTGGTGCTTCTACCACAGATATTTCAACTTGGAATGATCGTTCAGAGTATACCCACACTATTCTAGACCTTATTGAGTATAAAGAAGCAATTGATTATTGGGTACACTCGTTAGAAAAACTTGAGAAATTCCCTCAAGTCCTTATTAACAATGCCGCTGTTTTCATTGAAAGTCCTATTAGCTCATCTGACGAGTCCTGGTTGGAAAACTGGAACAAAACTCTGTCAATTAACTTAACAGCTAGTAGTTATCTCGCAAAGAAAGTGATCAAAATATGGTCTGAGTCACAGGTTGAAGGAATTCTTATTAATATTTCTTCACGCGCAGGGCAGCGAGGAGATACCGAGGAATTTGCTGCATATGCTGCCTCTAAAGCTGGTATGATGGCCTTTGTTAAAAGTATCGCGCGCAATTACGGGAAACTAGGTATTACAGCGTTTAGCATAGCCCCTGGTTTTGTTCATACCGATATGGCTATAGAATCGATTAAAACGTATGGGGAAGAGTATCTAACCCAAGGATTGGCACTTAATACCATAGTACCTCCTGAAGATATTGCAACTTTGGCATATCGAATCGGTACGGGGGAGCTCAAACATGCGACCGGTCAAACTTTTCACATTAATTCGGGTTCTTATCTTTTCTAGAATATATGCAGAGATTTTAACTCGCTTAATTTTAATCCCTGTTTAAGTTTGCTAACTTACCGTATGAGTTCTATTTCTACCCGTAAAAAAGATCATATCGATCTTACCTTGAATGAAAGTAGTCAATACAAACGACCAACTGGCTTTCAAATGTATCAACTCAAGCATAACGCATTGCCTGAATGTGGACTTGATGATATATCTTTTCGTTCACAGTTATTAGGTAGTGAGTTTGAGTTCCCCCTATTCATATCATCTATGACCGGAGGCCACGGAGAGGCCACTAACCTAAATGCTGAGATAGCTACGTTTTGTGAGCATTTTAAGATCCCTTTTGGGGTGGGAAGTCAGCGGGTGATGCTTGAGGATAGTACCCATGAAAAAAGCTTTGCCATTGTTCGCAAAAAAGCACCAAATGCATTTATAGCAGCCAATATCGGTGGGGCACAACTTATTGGGGGAATGCCAAGCAACCGCCTTCAATCAATGATCAATTCTATCCAAGCCAACGCCGTTATTGTTCATCTTAATCCACTTCAAGAGTTAATTCAACCAGAAGGAGACACTCAATTTGATGGTGTCTTAAAGGGAATTGAGCAGTTGGTAAATGAATCTTCAGTCCCACTAATTGTAAAAGAAACAGGTGCGGGGATTGATTCTGCTGTCGCAAAGCGGCTACTTAACGTTGGAGTGAAGGTGATTGATGTTGCTGGAGTCGGAGGTACATCATGGTCAAGAGTTGAAGCCGCGCGAATATCTTCAAGACCAGAAACAGATAAAGTAGGGAGTACTTTAACGAGAAAATATGAACTTGAAATGCAAGAACGCTTTAATGAATGGGGTAATAGCACGGTCTATTGTCTAAAATCGTTGCAGGAACTAGCATGGGAGCGAGAATTTGAAATTATTGCATCTGGAGGAATCCGGCATGCACAGGATATGATAAAAGCCAGATGTTTAGGGGCCCATTTTGTTGCGGTTGCCCAACCAGTAGTTCGAGTATTAAAAGAAGAAGGGTTAAAAGGGTTAGAAAAATGGTTTAACTTATGGCGAAAAGAAGCAACAATGATTATGACCTTGTTAGGAGTTCGAGAATGGAGACTCTTAAGTGAAGAACATATAACACCTCATTCCTCATGAATAAACGTTGGCTCGACGAAATTGAAAGGGCAATTCAGCAGTTAGAGTTGCCTAGTGAACCAAGATCCTTATACAACCCATTTCAATATACAATGGGCATGGGGGGGAAGCGAATTCGTCCATATTTAACTCTGTTAGCATCTGGAATTGCATCTGGTCACCATAACAATGCAATGCATGCAGCTCTTGCGATAGAAATACTCCACAATTTTACTTTAGTCCATGACGATATTATGGACGAAGCGGAGACAAGAAGAGGGTTCCCTTGTGTGCATAATAAATGGGATCCCAATGTGGCCATTCTAAGTGGAGATGTCATGTATGTCTACGCTTTTCAGCAATTATTACATTATGGAAAGAAAAAAAATATTGGGCAGGAAGCCTATCACGCAATGATGGAAGTATTTGTTCAGGCAACCATTAAAGTATGTGATGGGCAGGCGTTAGATATGGAGCTGATGCAGCGTGAAAAGGTAGAAGTCGAGCAGTATGTTGAGATGATTGAAGGTAAGACAGGGGCGTTATTATCTGCAGCTCTTGGGCTTGGCGTAATTGTAGGTGGAAGGTTGGATCTTTTAGCTAATATGCAAGAATTAGGTAGATTAATGGGGGTTGCTTTTCAAATGCAAGATGACCTTTTGGATGTTACTGCTGAACCTGAAAACTTTGGGAAAAAGAAGGCTGGTGATATACTAGAAGGGAAAAAAACCTACTTATGGATAAGAACGTACGAGCAGTGCACTAACGATGAGCAAGCATTGATGGATTTAGCCTACAAAGGACCTAAAGAGTTACTAGACCATGCATGGGTAAGCTCGGTTACCGAGTTCATGTACAAGTATCAGGTCATTGACGAAATATCTCAACTTATCAACAATAAATACGCCCAGATTTACGATATTATAAAGGAGTTTGAACATCCTGAATATCGAAATGAACTCCATCAACTTATAGACTATTTAACGTCCCGGATAAAATAACTATGCTACTACGACTTGCCACTTTACTATTACTAAGTGTATCACTTTCATGTGCCAATAAGGAGCTTATTAAACCAGGTGAACCAATTGACTCAGCATACGAAAAATCCATTGCTTTCTATGAGAAAGAAGAGTATTCGGATGCGGCTTATGGGTTTGATTTGGTGACTCGAATGGGTAGGGGAACCACTTACGCAAAGGAAGCCCAGTTTTTGTTAGCCGAAAGTTATTTCAAAAATAAGCAGTACTTACTTGCCGCCTCTGAGTACGAACGTTTTATTAGCTATTATCCGCAAGATGAACGTAGACAAGAAGTTGAATTTAATAGAGCTCTAAGTTACTATCAGCAATCACCACGTTATCGTCTGGATCAAGGACCGACTATGCGAGCTATTGAGCTATTTCAATTGTTCAATAACAACTACCCAAATTCACCCTTTATTGAAGAAAGTGCTCAGAAAATAGATGAACTCAGAAATAAATTGGCTCGTAAAACCTATGAATCTGGTCAATTCTATCTTCGTACCTTACGATACAAAGCGGCAACTATTTATTTTGATCAGACTATAGATTTATATCCTGAAACCCGGTGGGCAGAATCGGCCTTACTAAAAATCATTGAGACTTATGTTAGCTACGCTGAGCAAAGCATACAATCCAAGCAATTAGAGCGGTACAATTTAGCTGTTGAGAACTACGAAAAATTTCTACAATTATTTCCGCAAAGTACGCTTCGTTCGGAAGCAGAGTCGTATTATCTACAAGCTGTAAGTGAGATTCGAAAGCTAGAACCAGTCGCTAGTACCAATTAAACCACCAGAGGATGTCACATAAGCGAATTGGGCTCTTTGGAGGTAGCTTTGACCCAATACACTTAGGTCATTTAGCCATTTTGCGGTCATTTCTTTCAAGTGGATATATAGATGAATTATGGTTGCTTGTTAATCCACACCCACCTCACAAACAAAATACAGATGCGAGCTATACAGATCGCTTGAACATGGTAGATTTAGCTACTAAGGAAATAAGTGAGTGCTTGATTTCACGCATAGAAGAAGACCTACCAGTCCCCAATTATAGCTACAAAACGATTGATTATGTGATTGACACTTTAGGATACCCTGAAGTATACTTTTGCTTGGGATCCGATAGTATAGATAGTTTTAGGTCTTGGAAAGATTATGAAAAAATACTTGAGAGGGTTAGATTATTAGTTGCGCAGAGAAAGGCTGATTTTACTTTGCCAGTCTACCTAAAATCAAAGGCTGTATTGGTTGAGCATGAATTAATGACTATTTCTTCAACTGATCTCAGAGGCAAACTTCAAATGGGAGAACCTTTAGACGAGTATCTTCATGCAACCACCATAGACTACATTAGTAAACACAACTTATACCGTTGATTATGCCTATAAATCGAAGTCAATTTTTCAAAACCTTAGGATTGGGAACAGCTTTTCATTTACTTGAATCGAGTGTTCAAAAAGCAGCCCCAGCAGGGAATAAGCCAAAAGTACAGGGTAGTTCACCATTCCCGAACTTAACTTATGAATCGATCAAGCCAAAGGCATTACAACCGGGTGATACAATTGGGTTGGTTTCACCCGCAAGTCCAGTATATAATCCAGACGATTTCGAAGAAATGCTCGTTAAAGTTAATGCCTTAGGTTTTAAAGTGGTACTTGGGGAACATGTACGAGACCGACGTGGATATTTAGCAGGTACAGATGAAGATCGTGCAAAAGATCTTATGAACATGTTTAAAAACCCAGTAATTGACGGGATTCTTTGTGTTAGAGGTGGCTGGGGTTGTAATCGGATGTTGCCCTATTTAGATTTTGAAGCTATTGCATCAAATCCTAAAGTACTTTGTGGGTTCAGTGATATAACCTCTCTACATCTGGCTCTCTGGAAAAAAGCAAGACTGCATACCTTTCATGGTCCAGTAGGAACTTCTAGTTGGAGTTCTTATTCCACTCAATTTTTCAAAGAGGTCATTGAGAATGGGGGGATGCCACGATACCTATATCCCGAAAATCATGGAGAGGATCACCTCACCATTCAACCAGGAACAACAGATGGGATACTCTTGGGTGGCAATTTAACCGTTTTATGTTCCTTGATTGGGAGTGAATATCAACCTGATTTTACGGACGCAATCTTGTATTTAGAGGATGTAGGAGAGGATGTATATCGAGTGGATCGAATGTTAACCCAATTAAAAATGAGTGGAATCTTAAATAAGCTTAAGGGTTTTGTGTTTGGTAAGTGCACTAATTGTGATGCTGGAGCAAATAGTTTGAGCTTAGAACAAGTATTTAACGATCATATTAGTTCGCTAAACATCCCAGCTTTTTATGGTGCACTCATAAGCCATGAAACAGATAATAGTACCATACCGGTAGGAATTAAGGCCAGTATGAATGCAGAATTGGGATCTATACAACTTATGGAGCCCGCAGTAATTAATTCATGATAATGCCCTTTAAAACAGTCATATCCCCTTGATAAGTGGATAGTATAAGCACTGCTTAACCTATGATATTCACAGGTTACCCTTCATATGGTCATAGCAAGCAAACGTTTTAGAGTCGGTATAACCGGCCATAGATTCAGCTGTTAAACAGGAATGAACCGGATAAATCGAAAGATATGATTGGCCTACTGCCTCATAAATCAAATCTTTTGGGCCAATAATTAAGCCGTGTTCTTGGGATATTTTGTCCAAATATAAACTAGGGTTATCTTTTAAACGACCATAAACTACTCTACCATCCATGTCTAGATAATCTTTTGAGAAATGAACGGCCCCACCATGTATCACAATTTGAGCAAATTCTTCATCACCAGATTGACTCATATGTGTGGGTAAATCCCAAGCATTCCGGGCCTTTACTTCAATAATAGGGCAATCTACCCAAACCGCAATATCTTCCTGCTGGCAACTTCCTATATATTCTTGGCTTAGGTCATAAAAAAACAAATTACCAGGCGTCAGTACGTCAATGACAGAAAAGTCATCCAACAATGAACAGGTGGGAGTATCCCCATAATAAATGGGCAAGTTGAGAGTATTCTTTAACTGGGTAATAGATCCCATTAAGTTATCTGAAAAAGCAAGAATGGACTCCTTATTAGGTCGTTGATACGAATTACCTGCGTGAATATAACAACCAATTAATGCTATTTTAGAACAATGCTGAATGGCGTTAGAGAACTCGGATATGTCTGATAGGTGGTCAATTGGAATCCCGGTCCGTCCATAATGCGGATCTACATCTATGAGTACTTGTAAAGGTTTGTCGAGAATATTGTTAAGATGTTTCAAGTGCTCAATCGAACTAGACAAGACCTTTAGATTGCACTCATTATTGACCTGGTTAATTGATTTAAAAAGTCCAGGGTGTAAGGGGAGGGCTAGTAAAAAGGAATCCCAATCATCTTTTATAAAATAGCTAAGCATATCCATACTGGATACGGTAATATCCGCTACGCCTAAATCACGTATCCATTTCCCTACTTCAATAGATTGGTGAGTTTTAAAGTGTGGTTGAAAGTGTTTAGCATTTTGCTGGACTTTTTTACTGATTCGTGAACTATTTCGAAATACAATTTCTTTATCAAGAACCAAACGAGGTTTTTCAATCATAGGTTGAATGGGTGTATTGCTTTTGGAAAAAATGACGTATTTTTAACATAATAAATGTTTATGAATTGAAAGAAAACGATCTGCAAATTATTGGGCGAATAGAACGAATGGATATACCAGAATGGTTCCTATTCGGCTTAGAAGCAAAAATTGATACAGGTGCCTTTTCATCAAGTATACATTGCCACAGAATTGAAGCCTTTATTAAGAATACGCAGGAATGGGTACGTTTTAGCTTGCTAGACCCAGAGCATGAAGCCTACAACAATAAAATATTTGAACTGCCTATATCTGATGTACGAGAGGTAAAAAGTTCAAATGGGTTAACAGAATCACGTTACTTCGTGCGAGCTAGAATTCAACTAAATGATAGAATAATAGATACTGAATTATCCTTAACGGATCGCTCTGAAATGAAATTTCCTGTCTTATTAGGTAGGAAGTTTTTAATGAATCGTTTTCTGGTTGATGTAGCCAAGGTGCACACTTCCAAAAAATCGATGCAGAACTAATATGTATTCGAGAAATATATATAAACGATAGGGGTTTTATTTTGACACTTCACATCGGAATCCTTTCTAGGAATCCAAACTTATATTCTACTAGGCGCTTAAAAGAAGCCATAGAGTCCAAAGGGCATGTTGCTCATGTAATTGATCACTTAAAATGTGATATCAATATTGAGCAAGATGATCCGAAAATATTTTACAAAGGGGAGAGCCTTGACTTTTTAGATGCCGTGATACCCCGAATTGGCTCAAGTGTTACCTACTATGGGGCTGCTGTAGTGCGCCAGTTTGAGATGATGAATGTTTTTACTGCAGTTCATTCCCAAGCGCTTGTACGATCAAGAGACAAACTCAGGTCGTTACAGTTACTTGCCAGTTCAGGTGTAGGTCTTCCAAAAACGGTTTTCACAAATTACTCTAAAGAAGTAGATAGTTTGATTGATTCAGTTGGAGGCGCACCATTGATTGTAAAACTACTAGAAGGCACACAGGGATTTGGTGTGGTATTAGCACCTACTAAAAAGGCTGCTCAATCGATTATTCAAGCCTTTCATAGCATGAAAGCTAGAGTAATTGTTCAGGAGTTTATCGAAGAGTCAAAGGGAGCGGACATTCGTGCTTTTGTAGTCAATGGTCGAGTGGTGGGAGCTATGAAACGACAATCTAAGGAAGGCGAGTTTCGATCAAATCTACATCAAGGAGGAACTGGGACATTAATTCGATTAAGCCCAAGAGAACGAACAGCCGCCAAAACAGCTGCGAAAGCAATGGGGTTGCCTATTGCTGGGGTGGATTTACTCCAATCTAGTAGAGGCCCACTCATTCTTGAAGTAAATTCATCACCTGGTCTAGAAGGAATTGAACGCGCCACCCAAAAAGATATAGCTGCATCCATCGTTCGATTTGTTGTGCAACAGACTTTAGAAAATAGAAATAAACCAAAACGTAGAAAACGTATAAAACAAAACGCCTAATGGACGTAGATTTATTATTTATCCCTTTGAATTCGGTACAATGGAAAGAATGTTCATCACGAGGGTTTATTGAGCCTAGTGTACAAGAAGGTTCCAAATCAATACGTAGTATAGAAGCATACACACCGTCAGTTGTTGAAGAAATAATCAACTTTAAATTTGTAGATCAAACCGATCTTTTGCTAATTCTTATTGACCCCATTAGGATACAGGTTCCCATCAAAAGTGAATTAAATGACATTAAACCAAATAACGAAGAAGACGGTTTTGGTAATAGTAAGCGTTATCCTTTGGTTCATTTACAGGGAAAAATATCTATTGATGCGGTTATTGATCGAATTCCTATCCAAAAAGATAAGGATGGGTTATTTCATGTTCATATTGAAACCATTGATTAATGCTCAAAAGAGCATTAGCTAGTTCAAAAATGACTGGTTCTTATAACTGACAAAGCGCTTTATCTAAACTTCACGATTACTTTCTATACTACATCTAGATCATAAGAGGTTAAACTAGATTGATAGGAGGTAAGTCATGAAAAATCCAGTCAGAATAATCAAACGCGACAGTAGTCTTAGAAAAAGTACCTTATAACACTTGAGGGAGGCTTCATTTTATCCATACTTATATTCATAGTAGCTTTCAAGGTGGATTTAAATGTAGACACATCCGATAAACAAATCGTGATCCAACAGCAGGAGGAGATTTTTATTGAGGAAATCATCCAAACCAAGCAGGAATTCAAAGCTCCAGCACCACCCAGGCCATCTGTACCCATCGAGGTTCCAAATAATGAAATACTCGAAGATGAAATACTCGAGATTGATGCAGAACTAGATTTTGATGAGCCTATGGATATTCCGGTTCCACCTAAACCTATTCAACAACAAGATGAAGTGGAAGAAGAAATATTTGTGGTTGTAGAGAATCCACCGGTTTTAATAGGCGGAATAGCATCTGTTCAATCTCACATAAGTTATCCACCGTTGGCTTTGAAAGCGGGCATTGAGGGACGAGTAATTGTGCAGTTTGTTATTGATAAAACGGGAAAAGTACTTGATCCTATGGTTATACGCGGAATTGGCGGTGGTTGCGATGAAGAGGCTGTACGTGCGGTGCTAAAAGCGAACTTCCAACCAGGATTACAGCGCGGAAGACCCGTGGCAGTTCGGTACACATTGCCCATAACATTCCGAATAAACAGTAAAGACAACAGCTAATCAAACTTACCATACAACCTAGCAATCATTGATACACGAGGTCCAACGATATTGGGTCTCGTGTCTTTTTGGGTTAATGCTTTCTGATCGCATTCCTATGAATTCGTATGAAAGTACGTTCACAAATGGTGTTAAATGATTTCAATACCGTATTTATGTCTCATAATATATATTATGTAAAGTGAAGTATATTTATCACACACCTTTAATTCACTTATTACCTACACCCCTCTACTACCGTTTGGATGTATCCCATCTAAAATAAAGGAGTCTATAGGTAGAGTTTATTTTAGGGCTTCTTTGATTTTATCAAAGTCAGGTAAGTTACCCGCATCCTCCAGTATCTCAGAGTGAACTAACTTCATGTTACCATCAAGAACGAATGCACTTCGTTTAGCTACACCAATCATCCCGAAGTGATCATTGTTTAAAACGCCAAAATTAGTTGACTGTTCTTTGTTGAAATCACTTAACAAGGTGAAGTTTAGGTTTTGAGATTGTTTAAAAGCCTTCAAACTAAAAAAACTATCAATGGAAATACCGTAAACTTTAGCGTTTAACGACTCATAAAGTTTCATGTTATCACGTACAGAGCATAATTCGTCTGTACAAACGCTAGAAAAAGCTAAAGGGAAAAATAGTAAAACGGTGTGATTATTGGTCCCCGCTTCAATTGTAATCTGAGTCCCTTCTGTGTCTTGTAATGTGATGCTGGGTATGGTATCGCCAATTTGGTAGCTCATAGATGAATTCTGTAATTTTATTTTTTTTCAGTGTTAATCGGGTATTTAACTAAACTAAAAGTTAATAAAATCATTCCAAGACTTAATAAGATATTACCTAATAATAAGCCATTCATCGGGTTATTAAAATGGATGAATGGAATTATGTATGCACATAAAAAGGCTAGAATTGATCCGAGAAATGTCCATTTCCACCTGAATAGGTATGTATTTACTCCGAAAATTAGTAGCGCAACTAGTAAAGCGCCTGCCTGCATTATAAGCTCTAAAATATCTTTAATTGCATAACTCGTTGGAATGACTGCAAAGAATATAATCCCAGTTAAAGGAAGTAAGGTTAAATATATTGGAAACCGTGCGAACATCGGCTTAGAGTCTCTAATTAGTACAAATAAAGCAGATAAAACTAAACTGATGCTAATAAAATTACCCCATGTCTCAACATCTCGAACTAGATAACTTGGCCCAATTAAAACATAGATTTTAGAGGTGAAAAAGCTACAAATACTACCTAAAAGATATAATTTGGTTAGATTTCGTAGATTTAATGAACTGGGAAGTAGAACAACAAAGCATAAAAGAGCTGCAATAATCTCTAATCCATGTTTTACGTTCAGAACCTCCATTACTCTCCTACTTCTGCTTAAATACCATCGTTATGGGTACGCCGGTAAATTTATAGGTTTCTCTGATCTGATTCTCTAAATAACGTCGATAATTGGCAGGTAAGTCTTGTGGGCTATTCATAAAAAATTTAAAAACAGGTGGGTTGGCTTTTACTTGCGAACCATACTGTATCTTTAATTCTCTGCCCCTTTTCATAGGTAATGGTCGCTTATGAAGCGTCTTCTCAATAAAGTCGTTTAATTCCGAGGTGCTAATTTGCTTCTTTCTTTCTTCAATTACTTCATCACACAATTCCAAGACTTTATGAATACGTTTCTTGTTGGTCGCGGAAATAGTGAGAATGGGTATGTAATCCATCTGGGGAACCGCCTCATACACAACTTTTTCAAATTCACGTACAGTGTGCGTGTCTTTATCGTCAATTAGATCCCATTTATTCCAAACAATGATTAATCCTTTATTGTATTTTTCAGCTTGTCGAAGTACCCGCTTATCCTGGGCATCAAATCCTCTTTCAGCGTCTAATATGAGTACTGCGACATCGCATTCACGAATGGCTTTTTCTGTTCTAACGGTGCTGTAAAACTCGATATTTTCCTTCACCTTTACTCGTTTTCGAAGCCCAGCCGTATCCATTAGTGTGTATTCTTTATCATTGAAGGATAAGTAGGTGTTTATAGTGTCGCGAGTTGTTCCTGCAATATCTGTCACTATACAACGTTCATCGTCCACTAAAGCATTCACTAAGCTGCTTTTTCCCACATTTGGTCGTCCAATGAAGGCTAATTTTGGGATATTTTCTTGTTGCTCTGGCTCATGATCGGGTAACAATTCAATTATTCGGTCCATAAGTTCACCAGTACCCGTACCGCTGATGGCCGAGATAGAATATAAATCATCAAATCCTAAGCTGTAGAATTCAGAAGCCTCTAGCCTTCTCCCTTCGTTATCTGCCTTATTTGCGACGAGTAACACGGGTTTTATTTGTCTTCGTAATATTTGCGCAACCGACTCGTCTAGCATGTTAATGCCGGTTTTTGCGTCAACTACAAAGAGTATTACATCGGACTCTTCAATCGCAATGAGTACTTGTTCACGTACACCGACGGTTATCGTATCCAGCTCATCCGGTAAATAACCACCAGTATCGATAATGTTGAAATCAACCCCATTCCAGTAGCTATCGCCATAATGACGGTCTCTTGTAACTCCATATTCATCATGGACAATAGCTTGTCTTTCGCCAACAAGGCGATTAAATATGGTTGATTTTCCGACATTAGGCCGGCCGACTATGGATACTGTAGGGAGCATTTACGTAGTTATTTAACTAAATTATGTTCTAAGATACGCAAATATATAATCAGCTAGGATGTTAAAGACTATTTTTGAAAACTTTGGATTCGTAGGCTCTTTAATTCTATCCCTTGTGATCTTCTTGTTTTCTATTCTGTGGTTAGCAGGAATGGCAGGGATCACTCAGCCTAAAGATGGTGGGAAAGTTCGATATAAGTCTTGGATGGTATGGCTTGCCGTTGTTGTCCCAGTATTCCCAATCGCCTGGATTATTAGCCAAATTTGGAATCACTTCACTGTAATGAATACAAGTAAAAAATAATTAACTGATTGTGCAGCAATAATCTATATGATTAACCTGTCAGATAAATTAAGCTCTAGAGTTGGGTTAAAATCAAGGTGTAATCCATCATGCTTGCTATGGTTTCTGTGTGATTTTCTACTTTAATCTATTGCAATACACAGGTGTAGCATGTTAAAAATACCCCCTAATATAAGTGCACAAGTCTTGCAATCGTACGGCTGGGGGAATAAATCACAGTTGATTATTCTAATAAGGGCGGTTTATTACCTTCATTTAGATTAGGGTCATGGGTGTCATGGATGAGCTCCCAGGGTTCTAAATTGGCAGTGATAGGGTCTAAAAAGCGAGAGGCTTTAGTCAAGTAGTCCCCTTCTCTCTGCCTAAATGAAGTCCTTGGGTAGGTAAAATAAAGCATTTCTTTTGCTCTGGTAGTGGCTACATACAGCAACCGAAGCTCTTCATCCAGTGATTCTTCATTATCTATAGAAAAAGTACTTGGAATACTTCCGTCTAAGCATTGCATTATTAGTACGTGCTTCCATTCTAAACCTTTCGCAGAATGTATGGTACTTAAGGTGAGTGGAGCTTCTTCCTCCCTAGATGCAAGGGTGTCAGTCACCGTATCGGTGATAGGTTCCAACACCAGATCGGTTAAGAATGATTGTATGTCTTGATAGGTTTTTGTGATTTGCAATAA
This sequence comes from Rhodothermaeota bacterium MED-G12, assembly GCA_002457365.1. Classification (GTDB taxonomy): domain Bacteria; phylum Bacteroidota; class Rhodothermia; order Balneolales; family Balneolaceae; genus UBA1275. The sequence goes on along the minus strand of NTKP01000012.1, from coordinate 7,655 downwards.
GGAGGCCAAATCCTCTTCCCTTTTTGAAGCATCATCGTATAAATCTTTGCAAATGGGCAGATAATAGTCCACAATTAGTGGTACGGAGTCGTGCCAAGGTGTACACTTTGAAGCATTTATGAGGCATGAGCCAAGCCTATTCAATCCGTTATAATAATTTTTATTCATCCACTCAGAATCACTGAACCAGTGTGTTGAATCTGTAGTAGAAGCCCCCCCTTGTTTACTTTGAACCTCTTGGATCCACAGAAATAAATCTTCGGCTGTTTTTGGACCTACTCCTTCAATGAGCATCAAAACTCGTTGCCAAGCCACCGTATCGTTAGGATTACTTAAAATCCTTATGTGTGCCAATACGTCTTTTATGTGCGCTGCTTCGGTAAATTTTTGACCGCCAAACTTTTTAAACGGAATATCCTTTGATTGTAAAGCAAGTTCTAGTGTAAAGGAATCCCTGGCGTTTCGAAAAAGTACAGCGACCTCACCTAAAGTTATTTGATGTTCCCTAAGATGAAGTACTAATTGCGATATAAATTCTGCTTCTTCTTTATCATCAATGGCCTTAATTAGTGCGGGTAAGTCACTGGATTCGCGATTGGTGAAGAGTTTTTTCTTAAACAAAATAGAACTTTGCTTGAGCACAGCATTAGCAACCTCTAGTATCTCGGGCGAGGAACGATAATTTTCCTCTAGTTTTATAAGCTCTGTGTTCGCATGTTCTTCCGGAAAACGTAGTATATTTTCGTAGTCGGATCCACGAAACGCATAGATACTTTGTGCATCATCACCAACCACGGTCAAGTTTTGGTGGAATGATGAGAAATATTCACACAAGCTTGCCTGTATTTTGTTCGTATCCTGAAATTCATCTACTAATACGTACTGGCAAGTACTTGAAACTCGCTCTAATATTGCTGGATACTCTATAAAAAGTTTTTCAGTGTTAAACAATAAATCATCAAAATCCATTATATGATGTTTGGCTTTATAGGACTCATAGGTTTTAAAGAGTCTAATGACATCCTTTTCATGAACTAAAAATTGAGGATAGTATTCTTGTAATAATACCCTCATGTCGAGCTGTTTATTTTTGTGAAGGGTAAAGAGTTTTGCAAGGCTTCGTTTAGCCGGGAAACGCTGCGAACGATGGTCTATATTGAGAGTAGAACGCACATGCTGAATGAGGTCAATGCTGTCGGCGCTATCAATTATGCTAAATTCATTGTTATAGCCAATATGATTACTGTATTTTCTTAGAATTTGTGTGCAAAATGAGTGAAATGTACCCCCTTGTACATACTGACAACGCTCATCTAACAATTGGGTCGCACGTTCCATCATCTCTTTTGCGGCACGTCTAGTGAAGGTTAATAAGACTATTTGCTCAGGTGGTACACCGGATTCAATCAGCCGTGATACTTTATATATAAGTGTTTTGGTCTTACCTGTACCTGCCCCTGCTAGTATGAGTAATCGTTTTGCAGGACTAGTCACCGCGCTGAGTTGTTGCTGATTTAGAGCAGATTCATAATCGATGTGATAATCTATCGGAGATGATGGGGGTGTTTTTCTTAGGTGGAACTGCTTCATAGGTTCCAATATAATGATTCATAGATAATATGTAAAATATATGTACATGCAGCGGGGTCATATGTGGATTAATGGCATGCATCAACCAGTCTCAACTTCTCAATGTACACTATGTACCTAAAAGACACATAGAGGGTCTAAACCAAAATCCGATTCATAAATAAAAGATAATATGGATTTGCCTCTGAGTGAATAATAGGTAATATTTGCTGTGTTTAGCACCAGTTTTCTAGACTATGGAATTTTTTGCATAGAGTTTTTTATATAGAGTTTTTACAATGATCCCAAATTCACCATCGTCTCAAAAGACTAAACCTTAGTGATCAATTAAATAAACATACCAATTAATAAGAATTAGCTGAGAATATGGTAAATGAGCCCAGTTACCTTCCCCAAGAGTATGGATGGATTGAAGTTATTTGTGGAGGGATGTTTAGTGGAAAAACCGAAGAATTAATTAGGAGAGCAAGACGAGCTCAAATTGCTGGGCAGCAGGTGTTGGTCATCAAGCCTAGCGTAGATAATCGATACAGTTCATCTGAAGTCGTCTCTCATAATGAAACCACCATTCCTTCACTTGTGGTTGGTAGTGCGGATGAAATAATTGAGAAAAGCCAGAATTTTAGAGTCGTATGCATTGACGAGGCGCAATTCTTTGATAACAAACTGCTGCATATAGTGAATGAGTTAGCCAACAATAATAAACGAGTCATCATTGCTGGTTTAGATATGGATTATGAGGGCAAACCATTTGGTCCGATGCCTTATTTACTAGCTATCGCGGAATTTGTAACAAAATTACACGCTATTTGTACCAAAAGCGGAATGTTAGCCAGCTATTCGCAGCGAGTTATTGATTCGGATAGGCAAGTCTTGGTAGGTGAATATGATGCCTATGAGCCAAGGGCTAGGCATTGCTTTACACGTGGCATTGACAAAAGAACTAAGAAGCTGTAAGAATACTAACCAATGGAAATACCTTCATGTTAATTGATATGTTAAGAGGCCTTCTGGGAATGTTGGCCATCATAGGACTTAGCTATGCATTAAGTTCTAACAAGAAAGCGGTAAATTGGAAGTTGGTCTTGACGGGGCTTGGAATCCAATTCCTATTGGCAATATTTATTTTAAAATCTAGTGCATTAAGTGATGTTTGGACTCCATTGGGTTGGCCTAAGGTGTTATTTGAGTGGATAGCCAGTTTTTTTGTCATCGTTCTCACCTATACCACCGCTGGTGCGGAATTTCTATTTAGTTCGCTAGCCCGAGGACCTGAGTACGAAGATTCGTTTGGAGTCATTTTTGCTTTTCAAGTACTCCCGACCATCATCTTCTTTGCCTCTCTCACCTCTATATTGTACCATTATGGTATTCTGCAATGGGTAGTTAAAAGAGTATCTAAGGGGATGCAAAAACTAATGGGAACATCAGGTGCAGAAACCCTATCGGTGATTTCTAATATTTTTGTTGGCCAGACGGAGGCCCCTTTGGTGATTAAGCCGTTTTTAGATAAAATGACAAGGTCAGAGTTGTTGGCAATTATGACGGGTGGTATGGCTACCATTGCTGGAGGCGTAATGGCAGCCTATGTAGCTATGTTGGGGCAATCCTTTGCTACAGCCAATGGGTTAGAATTGGTAGTGGCTCAACAACTCTTTGCCGAGCGGTTGTTGGGAGCCTCGCTTATGGCTGCTCCAGCGGCCTTGATTATAGCAAAAATTTTAGAACCTGAAACCGAAAAAGCGGTTACCGCCGGTACTGTTGAAATGGTTGTTGAAAAATCAGACGCGAACGGGATTGATGCAGCTGCAACGGGTGCGGGTGTTGGGCTTAAACTAGCCGCTAATGTAGGCGCTATGTTACTAGCCTTTATTGCATTATTAGCCATGATAAATGGCCTTCTCGATTGGGTGGGTCTTAAAACAGGATTAAACGCTGTTATTGGTAGCTCATTGAGTATCGAATGGTTGCTTGGTTGGATTTTAGCACCTGTTGCTTGGGTCATTGGTATACCTCTACAAGATGTGACCTCGGTGGGTTCACTGATAGGGACAAAAATTGTACTGAATGAATTTGTAGCCTATTTAAAATTAGCTGACTTAGTTGCTGCTGCCAATTTAACCCCTAAGACTATTGCTATGGCAACTTTTGCTTTGTGTGGATTCGCTAATTTATCCTCTATTGCTATTCAAATCGGAGGAATTGGGAGTCTAGCGCCATCACGTAAATCCGAAATAGCAAGCTTTGGGATTAAAGCGGTCTTCGCAGGAACAATGGCAAATTTAATGACCGCTACATGGGCGGGAATGTTATTTTAAAAAATACACAATCTTTCTTTAAATTTGGTCGTTATTGATGGTTGAATGCCTTGAACGATATTGAGTCAAAGCGTTACCATGCTTACAATACACCATCCCAAACAATTAACTCAACTATTCATTAAACGTGCTAAATAAAACAATTACTATGTTCACTCGAAAAGGTTATTCTACTTCCCTATTTATCATTCTTGCATTGAGCATATTAACGCTATACTGTTCAAGCGCTCCCAATGTACTAAAGAAAAATAAATCTGTATCAGTTGTAGGTACGGTTGGCTCAGAGATAATTGAGTTTAACGATTTAATGCAGGGATATATGTCAGGTGGTATCAATCAAGACCCATCAGCAGCGGAATTAAAGGATTTTTTACCTATCTATTTGAACTACCGAGCCAAATTGTTGGCGGCAAGTGAAGCGGGCTATTTCGAGAACAAAACCATACTGGATGAATACGCTATGTATGCAAAACAAGCAGCGTACGCCTATTGGTTAGACCGTGAAATTAAACCAACCATCTTCGAACAATTCAAGAGTAGATATAATGAGGAATTAAAGTCCTCACATGTTTTAATCTCTTTACTACCACTCGCACCACCATCGGATACCTTGGCGGCTTATAACAGAATAATGGAGGCCAGAGAATTATTTTTATCCGGAGAAAGGACGATGGCTGAGTTAAATGAAGAGTATTCATCAACCAGAAATGGTCAGTTAATGGGGGGTGATTTGCCCTGGTTTAGCGTTGGTGTTACGGTGGGGCCCTTCGAAGATGCTTTATACGCATTGGAAGAGGGTGAGCTATCGATGCCAGTTCGCACCCAATTTGGGTATCATATCATTCATTTAGAAGAGCGCAGAGAACGAACTCCTGCTAGAAATATCTCTCATATTTTTATCTCTCGTCGGGGTGATATAGAAAAGATGCAAGATTTGTATGAACAACTAGAGCAAGGAACACCATGGATGAATTTAGTTGTCGAATTTTCTGAAGACCGAGCATCGGTATCTAATGAGGGAAATATTGGTTGGGTATCTTACAGTAGTCGTTATGACCAAGCATTTATTGATTCGGTAATGAATCTAGATCCCTCCCTGCCCTATTCAAGACCTATTGAGAGCACGTATGGGGTTCACATTTTTCGAGTTGATTCAGTACAGACGTTTAAAAATGAGGCCGCAAAGGATGAGTTCTTAACTCAGGAGTTAGATAAGAGCTCAAATTTTGAGCGTAGTAATGAATTTGTCTTAAATTGGTTGTCCGAGCAGTATAAACTTCGTGTTAACACTAAACTCATTACCAACCTCACCAATTCGTTCACCTCAGCCGATTCGTTACCGGTTACACAGGTACTTGATGTAGCCGATGGTCTTAGCTCAGATACCTTATTCGCTTTTCAGGGCGGTACCGCAACTGCTACAGATTTTTACGATTACTTGATGGAAACGCACTCTAATAAAGCATTAAATCAGGTGCAGTCAAGTTGGTTTAGTGACTATCAGGAATATTTCCTCGATTCTGAGCTAGCTAATTTCACTTTAAACGTATTTCCTGAGTTTTCTGAACAAACCGACTCTTATCATCGGGGTCTTGTGGTGTATCAAATTAATGAAGATTCCGTCTGGAGTAGTGTAACTATTGACTCTACCCTACTAATTGATCGTTACCTTAATAACAACACCGATTATCAATTTGACACTCGCTATTACTATCATCTTGTCTCGGCTAGATATGATTCTACCCTTAAAAAAGCTGAGGAATTTATTGTTCAAGGAGGACATCCAGATAGTCTTAGAGCCAATGATTTTCCAGTAGCTGTAATGTCAGATTCAACAGGCATATTTCAAGGAGAACCATTTACTCGGCTAGCTGAGATGGAAGTTGGAAACATCAGTGAATACTTTACTTACAATAATCGAAAGGCCTTTTTTGTGCTAAATGATGTTCTTCCAGCTAGGAAAATGACCTTTGATGAGGCTTTTAATCGTTTGCTATCCGATTATCAGCCTATTCGCGAGGAAAACTGGTTGCAGCGACTCAGAAATAAGTATCAGATTCAATCGTATCCAGAGGTTATAGATGATAACTTTGCGACATTAGACGCAAATTAAATGTGTTTGTTTCCATCTCCCACTGAAATTAACAAATATCCCCAACCCTTTTAAAAGACTTCTTTTAAGTATATATACGTTGAAAATAGCACACTTTTTACTCTTCATTCTAACCTTAGTTCTCCTGAATTGTGATTTCAAGAGTTCGAATGACGAGTATGTTATTGCGAAGGTAAATAATGATGTGTTATTACAATCTGAGTTAATGCAAAAAATACCACCTCAGCAGTTTGCTCTCGCAGATTCAGCTCAAATCATGCGTGACTATACACAACAGTGGATTATGGATCGAATATTATTGCAAGAGGCTTATCGATTACGAATCCATCGTGAAAAGGAGGTAATGGACAAAATAAATGAGCTTACAGAAGACTATATATTACAAATCTCTAAAGACTACATAACAAAAGAACTAAATCCGGATGTGACCGTTTCTATAGATGAGGCAAGAGATTATTATCAAGAGAATAAGGACAATTTTTTATTGAATGAACGATTTATTCGATTCCGATTCTTTAAAACTAACAGCCTCAACGAAGCATCTAGAGCCCGTCAAGAGCTGTTGAGGGGAAGTGATTGGGAAAATGTGGTTAGAAGTTACGCACTTCAACCCGAGTATACTCTTGATCACTCAGAACGTTTTTGGCCTATTACCAGAGCAGCCTCCGATTCTCCTATTATGAATAGATACTTGCAGAGAATAGGGTTAAGCGAAATTTCAGTAATTGAAAAAGTAGGGAATGAATACCATTTTGTTCAACTTTTAGAAGAGAAACCAAAAGGAGAACATCCGGATTTAGAGTGGTTGCTATCAGAAATTCAACAATGGCTCTTGTTAGAAAAAAAACGGACTAGCTTCAAAAGCTATCAACAGAATCTCTATCTTCAGGCAGAAGCCAACAACGAGATAGAAATAAAATTACCTAATTAAACGTATGTACGAACCCAAGAACTATACTAAACCCCTTCCCATTAGATTTTTTGGGGCTCTTTTTGCACTATTACTGTTATCACAGATAACCCCAATCGTGCTTTGGGCTCAAAACACAACGATCTCGCAGCCTAGGCCCACCGATCAGATTATCGCTCAGGTTAATGATCGTGTCATATTAAAGTCAGATATAGATAAAGACGTTCGAACCTATATATTGCAAAATAGAATTTATGGTCAAAGTATTCCATTCAGTGAAGCATTATGGTTTAATTTTCTGGAAAACTCAGTAGAAAACTTTATTCTACTTGAGAAGGCTAAAATTGACTCGGTTATAATACCAGATGACCGAGTAAACAGAGCAATGGATCAACGTATTCAACAAGAAATAATGCAAAGAGGATCCGAACAAGCATTAGAACGAGCTTATGGTAAGCCTGTTATCCAACTTCGTGAAGAATACAGAGAAGATTTCAGAGAACAAATGACCACGGAACAGGTTCGACAGACCTATTTATCAGGTGTAACAATAACTCGGCCTGAAGTAGCTGAATTTTTTGAAAGTATTCCTAAAGATTCCCTACCAACAATACCTGAACAAGTAGCCCTTTCTCAAATTGTTATTATTCCACCAGCAAAAAGTGATGCCAAAGAAGCGGCTCGTTTTTTTGCAGAGAGCCTACGAGATTCCATCTTGGTTTAT
>NTKP01000011.1 GCA_002457365.1 Rhodothermaeota bacterium MED-G12 | reverse complement strand
TACAGCCATTGATGGAAATAAACTTAGTGCACCATTTGATGAGAATACTGTAATTAACGGGTGGACAATTTTTATAGCCCCAGGTGACACCCAAGCATTTCACGATCACAATACAAACATGTTTTATTTTGTATTTGAAGGTAGTTTAGTGGAAGAGACTATAGACGGTGAAAAAAGAACATTCAATGTAGGTGATGGGGCTATTTCAGCAACAAACGAATGCCATATGAACTATAGCATAGATTCTGATACGGCAAAAGTGTTACTAGTAATGATTGGTATTGATAATATCAATCCTACAAAACCCTGTCAGTAATAAGATTTTTATTGATTTGTCTGTCCTTCTGCAATAAATATTTGCTTGTTTCTTATTGATTCTTACTCCACTGTCACCGATTTGGCCAAATTACGAGGCTGATCCACATCACACCCTCTATTTAACGCTATATAGTAGGATAATAATTGAAGTGGAATAACGCTTAATAAAGGACTTAGTTCATCCATTGTTGTAGGGATTTCAACCACAAATTCAGCAAGATTTTTCACCTCTTCATGCGAGGAATTGACCACTGCTATAATTCGACCTTTTCGCGCTCTCACTTCCTCTACGTTACTTACCATTTTTTCGTTCGTATGATTAGTCGCAGAGATAATCACTACAGGCATCATTTCATCAATTAAGGCAATAGGTCCGTGTTTCATTTCTGCTGCAGGGTAGCCTTCGGCATGTATGTAGGAAATCTCCTTGAGCTTCAACGCCCCTTCCAATGCAACTGGAAAATTATACGATCGGCCCAAGTACAAAAAGTTAGGAGCATAGGTAAATAGCTGTGAAATGCGTTCTATTTCCTCGTGTTGATCCAATATTTCTTGGACTTTAGTAGGTATTTGACTTAGTGCTTTGATGAGCTCATCGGCTTTCTTTGCCGTAATGGTTTCCCGGTACAGAGCTAGCTGTATGGCCATCATAGTTAACACGGTAACTTGCCCAGTAAAAGCTTTAGTAGAAGCGACACCGATTTCAGGCCCTGTATGTAGGTATACTCCTGCGTCAGTTTCTCTAGCAATGGTAGAACCCACTACATTTACCACACCAAGTACGGTAGCCCCTTTTGATTTTGCTTCCCGTAACGCAGCTAAGGTATCGGCTGTTTCCCCACTTTGTGAGATCACAATCACAATATCATCGGGATAAATGAGTGGGTTTTTATACCGAAACTCTGAAGCGTATTCCACCTCTACGGGTATTTGAGCCAAATCCTCGAACAAATACTCGGCCACAAGACCCGAATGCCAGGATGTACCACATGCAGCAATAATAATGCGCCGTGCCCCATGTAATTTATCCATAACGTCGGTTAAGCCACCTAGCACTATTTTACCCTTCTCTGGTTGAATCCGCCCTCGAAGCGAATCGCCAATAGTTTTTGGCTGCTCAAAAATTTCTTTAAGCATAAAGAAAGGATATCCACCCTTTTCTATTTCTTCTAGACTCATTTGAAGCTCGTGCACTTTTTTATCCATTAACACGTAAGAATTATCTTGTACTTCGTAGCTATCTCGCCTAATTACCGCCGTCTCATTATCATCTAAATAGACCACCTTATCGGTATATTCTGCGACCGCAGAAGCGTCACTGGCAACAATCATTTCATTATCTCCAACCCCTAATAACAAAGGCGAACCTCGTCTGGCTACCACCATCAAATCTGGAAAATCTTCATACAATACAGCTAATCCATAGGTTCCATTTACTTGCCTTGTAGCCAACTGAACAGCTTTTTCTAGACTTAGCACTTCTGGGTCTTTAAAAAATTGTTCAATCAACTTAGCCATTATTTCCGTGTCTGTATCGGAGTAAAAAACATGCCCTTGAGATTGAAGTTGCACCTTCAATGCCGTGTAATTTTCAATAATCCCGTTATGTACAACGGCTATTTTACCATTGGTTGATGTATGAGGATGTGAGTTAACATCATTGGGCTCTCCGTGTGTAGCCCATCTAGTATGCCCAATACCTATTTCAGCCTTATCGGATGTTGAAAGCATAGCCTCTAATTTGGCGACCTTGCCCTTACATTTAGTAACCTTCAATGCATCCTGGATAACGGCAACCCCGGCTGAATCGTAGCCCCTGTATTCAAGGCGTTTTAATCCTTTGACCACCACATCTTGGGCGCTTCGCGCACCAATGTACCCAACTATTCCACACATAAAGCTTTAGATTTATTAATTAATACCAGTAATTTAGCAATTTAGCTTAAAATATGACTATTATGGTTAAATAGTAATTTATGAATCAATAAAGATAAAAAGAGACTATGCAGCTGTGTTTTTTTTCCGATGTGGAAGGCCAGCGGTTTGATCCTTTAACACTTACGCGTCCAGTAGAAGACTTGCGGGTTGGTATCTTAACCGTTCAAGACAAATGGGAGCAGTGGTTACATCTAACCACCAAAGCTCGAATTTGCAGACCTTATCTAACACCATTATACAACGACAGCACTATTCAACCAGACCACGATTGTCTGTGGATTAACGCCCGTTTTTTACCCGATCATTCGCTTACAGAGCAGTTAAAAAGCCTTCTTACAGGACAGGCCCTTACCTACTCGACTGCCAATCGTGACGGTACAGAGGCTGAAAACTCAGAACTTGTTGCGGTTGTGTTATCGGGACAACAAAGCCTCGATTGCCAATTGGAATGTGAAGGTATCAATGATCCTGCACACTGGGTTCAGGCACTATTGAGTGCCTCAGAAAGTTCAAAAAAATATACTGGAAAAGCTAAAAAGCTAGATTATTTGTGGGATTTATTACAATTCAATAGCAGCGAAATTGAAGCTGATTTTGGACTAATCTCCCTACCTACTGTTGAAGAACATGACCTGAGGACCAACCTCCACGTCATGCATCCGGAACGGATTTTCGTACATCCATCGGCCCATTTGGAACCTGGTGTTATTTTGGTGGCGGAAGATGGCCCCATTTATATCGGAGCAGGAGCAACCATTGAAGCCGGTAGTATTTTAAAGGGTCCACTAGCTATTTGCGAGGGTGCCGTTACAAAAATGGGATGTCGAATTTATGGCGGTACAACCATAGGACCTGTGAGTAAAGTAGGTGGAGAGGTTTCTAATACCATCTTCCATTCCTACTCCAATAAAGCACATGATGGTTACATGGGTAATTCCTTGGTTGGGCAATGGTGCAATATGGGTGCTGACAGTAATACATCCAATCTAAAGACCAATTATGGGCTCATATATTTAGAAGATTGGAATACTCGACAAGCCTATGACATTGGTTTTCAATTCTTTGGTTCAGTCTTAGGTGATCATTCCAAAACAGCCATTAACGCCATGTTAAATACTGGAACCATGTGTGGGGTATGCTCAAATATCTTTTTATCACAGTTTACTCCTAAACACATACCCTCCTTTAGTTGGCTCACAGATGCTGGAAATAGTACCTATCGGTTCGATAAAGCCGTGGAAGCCATGAAAGCGATGATGGCTAGGCGTGACATTGAATTTAAACCAGGCTACCAAAACATGATGAAGTATCTGTTTGACCAGGCCACACTGAATGATTGTTAAAGTACTCGCCTCGCAGTCAAATAACGCACAGTCCAATAACGAGCATTTAGATCAGATATCATGACCCCTCCTGTCGTACCCGCGTGTAAAAAGTGTCGCCTGTCAACCATTACGCCCACGTGATAGGTGGTTGGTCCTGTTTTAAAAAAGACCAAATCACCTAAATCTACCCGTTTGCGCCGTATTTTCTTTCCCACCTTCATCTGTTCTAAGGTTGTGCGAGGTAGTTTTTCGCCCAAATAATCATCAAATATCACCTGCATAAAGGCAGAACAATCAACTCCTTTAAGGGTGGTTCCACCCCATTGATAAGGAGTTCCTCTCCATTCGGTGTATGCTCGCTTCAACCGGTTGAACGTTCGCACTTCTGCTAAACCTGCAGACCGGCTCATGGTGGGAATAAAACGTTCTGATGGCTCACTAGCCGCATGTGTGGTTACACTGTTAGTACTACCACAAGCACCTAGAAATAAACTTACTGTGATCAATAATAGTAGTGCAGAAAACTTCAAACGATTTAGTACCATATTTGGGTTAGCAGTAGATGACGTACTAATTTAGTAAATTATATGTATAACCTAACTTCTGCAACAGACTATGCCAATGCAACTTTTAGTGAATATTGATCATATTGCTACACTCCGCAACGCCCGGGGTGAAGGCTATCCGGTACCTGCACAGGCCGCCCAAATTTGCGAAAAAGCAGGCGCTGCTGGAATCGTCTTTCACTTGAGAGGAGATCGTCGTCATATCATGGACCACGATTTAAGTGAACTCAAGGAATCAGTACAAGGGGTTTTGGATTTTGAGATGGCCGCCACTGAGGAAATGATCGCCTTACTGCATCAAGTACAACCCGACATATGCACCTTGGTTCCAGAAGGTCGGGAAGAACTAACCACCGAAGGCGGATTGCATTTAGCAGCGGTCTTTGAAGACTTTAAAACGCGTGTATTTCCAGCCATTCGTAACGGTGCTGCCGGTTCGAAGGTTGAAATAAGTTTATTCGTAGACCCCAATCCAGACGATATTCAGGGGGCTATAGAACTAGGTAGTGACGCCATCGAGCTACACACCGGAACCTACGCCAACGCCTCCACCCCATCCGCCGCACAGGCAGAACTAGACCGCCTAGCAACGGCCGCTAAAATGGCGCACGCTGCCGGGCTTAAAGTTAACGCCGGCCATGGCTTAAACCAAAAAAACCTAACCCCCTTTCTTCGCGCCGTCCCACATCTAGCCGATATTAGCATAGGACATGCACTCATAAGCGAAGCTGTTTTTCATGGCTTAGCCAACACAGTTCAAGCCTATATGACCATTATAGAACAGGTAAAAGAGGAACAGCGCTAATGAGTACCACTCATTTTTCTGGATACGCCGCTATTCTAGGACGACCTAATGCCGGTAAGTCCACCCTTATGAATGCTCTCCTTGGAAGTAAACTTTCCATCGCCACACATAAAGCACAGACGACCCGCCATCAAATCATGGGGATCTATAGTGAGGAGGATTGCCAAATCATTTTTTTAGATACTCCAGGGATTATCCAGCCCAAATACGAACTTCAAAAAGCGATGATGCGCTTTGTTGAAAAGGCCGAAAAAGAAGCGGATGTTATGCTCTTATTGGTTGATCTTAAGCGTTGTTTTATACAGCAGGAACGGGACAGAAAAAATGCCCCAAACGCCCCTACTGAATTGGTTGATCACGAATTATTAGGACACATCCGATCCCAGCACAAACCTGTTATATTGGTATTGAATAAGATGGATACGGTGTCCGAGGAATGGTTGAAAAAAGTGCAAGAAGCATATGAAGAGGCCTTCACTTTTGCTGGAATTCAAGCCATATCGGCGCTCGAACAGCACGGCATACCGGCCTTAATCGATCAACTCAAAACCAAGCTACCCAAAGGCCCCGCTTTTTATCCAAAGGATGAGTTAAGCGAGCATCCCCTCCGATTTTTTGTATCTGAATTCATTCGCGAACAGTTGTTTTTAAATTATCATGAAGAATTACCGTACTCAGCTACCATCGAAATATTAGAGTATCAGGAATCGCCTGAAATTGATCGAATCATGGCCGATATCGTGGTCAATAGAAATTCTCAAAAAGGCATGATTATAGGAAAAAAAGGGGCTGCTATAAAGCAATTAGGTATTCAGTCCCGTGCAAGTATTGAATCTTTTTTAGATAAGCAAGTACACTTGGAATTACACGTGAAAGTACGAGAAAAATGGCGAGAAAAAGAACATATGGTCCGTAATTTAGGATACAGAGAATAATTTTTTCGTTAGCTCTTGCATCAAAAGTAGAACAGTGTTAGTATTATAGCTCAAGCTCATTAAGCTTGTATGTTCTTTAAAAGTTTAGCTTCTCATTACGAAAGGCGGAGGGATCAGGCCCTGTGAAGCCTTGGCAACCGGCTATATATGTCACTCGACGGCGAGCACATGTATAGACAAGGTGCCACATCCTGCTTTGTGATTGATTTGTTCAATCCAAAGAAAGATGAGTTCGATCCGCTTATAGTTAAGCCTTGTTCGAATTCATCCGAGCAAGGCTTTTTTCGTTTCATACACGATGTTAATGACTCACAAGTAACATTCATTTATCTAATACGAATAACTATGAGTACTTTATCAGAACGTAACTTACGTTTCGAAACCAAACAATTACACGCTGGGCAACAGCCCGATCCAACCACCGGTTCGCGGGCGGTTCCCATCTACCAAACTACCTCGTATACCTTTAAGGATACCGATCATGCAGCCAATCTGTTTGGACTAAAAGAATTCGGGAATATTTATACCCGAATTATGAATCCCACTACCGATGTATTTGAGCAAAGAATTGCAGCATTGGAAGGTGGGGCTGCGGCTGTGGCTACGGCCTCTGGCCAATCAGCTCAGTTTTTAGCGATCACCACCATAGCCCAAGCAGGGGATAACATTTTATCTACCCAAAACCTTTATGGTGGAACCTACAATCAGTTCAAGGTTACTCTTCCACGCTTAGGCATTCAGGTTCGTTTTGCTGAAGAAGATACCGTAGAAGCCTTTGAACAATTAATCGATGACGATACCAAGGCCATCTATGTGGAATCTATAGGTAACCCCAGAGGAAATGTGGCCGACTTTGAAGGACTTGCACAGCTTGGACAAAAATACGGTATCGCTTTGGTTGTTGATAATACCTTTGGTGCTGGCGGGGCCCTGGTACAACCTATTGCCCATGGAGCCAATATTGTAACTGAGTCAGCTACTAAATGGATTGGAGGTCACGGCACCTCAGTTGGTGGAGTAATAGTAGATGCAGGTAATTTTAATTGGGGGAATGGTCGTTATCCTTTGTTCACTGATCCAGCTCCAGGATACCATGGAATCAATTTCTGGGAAATATTTGGCTCGGACGGTCCTTTTGGGAACATAGCCCTTGCCATCCGCGCACGGGTAGAAGGACTACGAGACGTTGGTCCTGCCCTCTCACCTTTCAATAGCTTTTTGCTGTTGCAAGGCTTGGAAACCTTATCCTTAAGAGTAGAACGACATACCTCAAATGCGCTGGCTCTGGCGAATTTCCTACACCAACACGATAAAATTGCTTGGGTAAATTATAATGGATTAGAAGACCACCCCTACCACGAACGAGCAAAAAAGTATCTTAAAAATGGCCAGTTTGGAACACTATTCACCTTTGGTGTAAAAGGAGGTTATGAAGCGGCTAAAACCTTCATAAATGAGATACAATTAGCCAGTCACCTAGCTAATGTTGGGGATGCTAAAACCTTGGTTATTCACCCATCGTCCACTACCCACCAGCAACTCAGTGAAGCCGAACAGCAAGCCAGTGGAGTTAGCTCTGATCTCATTAGAGTGTCCGTAGGTATCGAGCACATTGACGACATAAAAGAAGACTTTGATTTAGCGTTAGCGAAGATTTAACTCCTCTTAATCCAATTGCCCCGTTGGCTTTCAAAACAGACGTAGAAGAATGAGTATCCAGAAGACATTACTTGTATCCGAAACATACACGACCGAATCCGGTTTTGTTTTTAACGAGTTTGAACTCGGCTATCATAGCTGGGGCAGCTTGAACGAGAATGCTGATAATGTGGTACTCATTTTTCATGCGTTAACGGGAGATAGCAACGCTGAGGATTGGTTTCACGGTTTTTTTACCCAGGAAAGTCCTATTGATTTAGATCAGCACTATGTTCTATGCATCAATACCCCAGGTAGTTGTTATGGCTCTACCGGACCTCAAAGCCGGAACCCTCAAACCCAAAAAGCCTATGGTCCCGATTTCCCTGTGCTGAGCATACGAGATATCGTTCGAATGGAACAACATCTACTGAATCACCTCCAAATTAATTCCATCCAATGTGCAATTGGAGGGTCGATGGGCGGGATGATTGCTCTAGAATTTGCCCTCATAGACCCTAGAATTCAACGTGCTTTCTTGATGGCGATGGGTAAAGCACACACAGCCTGGTCCATCGGACTTAGTCATTTACAAAGACAAGCTATATACCAGGATCCACACTGGAAGGAAGGTGGGTATACTGCTGAAACGGCACCAAGCCAGGGACTTTCTTTGGCGCGGCAAATTGGCATGATGACCTATCGCTCTCCTGAGAATTATGAAGCCAAGTTCGGCAGAGATATCCGTGAGATTACCAAATACCCCTACTACCAGGTCGAATCCTACCTAGATTATCAAGGGCAGAAACTCAATAAACGATTCGATGCACTTAGTTATGAGCGACTCACTCGATCTATGGATACCCATGATATATCCAGAGATCGTGGTAGTTTTAAAGAAGTGGCCAAACAGCTAACGATCCCCATTCATGTGGTTGGTATACTATCCGACGCTTTGTATCCTATTTCTGAGCAAAAGGATCTGGCCCAACTCTTGCCCAATGGCCAATTTACGGCACTGGATTCCCCCTATGGCCATGATGCCTTTTTAATCGAATTTGATCAGCTCACCCACATATTGTCCCGTTTTCTAGCGACTACCTAGGAAGGTAGATTTTCTAGAACGGTTACCTAAGAATTTGCAAACATATTCCAGAGACTATTCATAGATAGTTGTCTCATTTTTTATGGCTATCCCATCCCTGCTTTTCTGTCTCAACTGTTTCACTTCAACTGCTTGATTCCTGCCTTTTCCTTTTCAATGAATACCATCAAGAAATACTCAGTAATAGACCCATCAACAGATTTTTTACCACGTTCTCCCACCAAAATTACACCTTATATATAGGGCCTAATTACATCGGTTTGGTATTTTTTTTACTTCTCAGTGTTTTTTTCTTGACAGATTATAGAAAATTAGGGTACATTGTGGGGTAAAGTGGGAGATAGTGGGGACTTTCTCTCACCCAAAAAAAAGCAATCATAATTCCACGTTTAGTCACCTTGCATAGTTTCAAAGGTCAATACGAGCATAGTATAGATGCAAAAGGCCGCATAGCCTTCCCGGCTAAAATGCGAAAAGTGTTGAGTCCAGACGCTCAAGAACGCTTCGTGGTGGTGCGTGGATTAGAAACCTGTCTTTATTTATACCCCGAAAACGAGTGGCGTGACGTGGAAGACGCCCTCTCTAAGGCCAATAATTTTACCCGAGCTGGCCGAATTGCCAAACGGAACTTCTTACGCTACGCCGAAGACGCCGCTTTGGACAAACAACATCGTATTGCTCTCCCCACTGAGCATACCAACTATGCCCAAATCGATGGAAAAGCTATTTTCATTGGTATGGGGCAATACATCGAGATTTGGTCTCCCGACGTCCTCGAAAAAGTGGATGTCGATTTAGATCCCGATACTTTTGAAGCCATTTTTGAACAAGTAATGGGAGGCGGATCCGGGTCCGATGGTGAATAATATGACTACATATTATGAACATACACCGGTAATGCTCCAAGAATGCATTGAGCATTTAATTACCGACCCTAACGGCAGCTATATTGACGCGACCTTGGGTGGTGGTGGCCATACCTTAGCTATATTGGAGAAATTAGGTCCACAAGCCAGGGTTTTTGGAGTAGATCAAGACCAACAAGCTATTGATGCAGCAAGCCAGCGTATTGGGGAAGATTCCAGATGCACGATTTTAAAAGGAAACTTCGGCTACCTATCCACTCTTTTACCTCCCCCCTTTAAAGGTCAGGTAGCCGGAATCCTTTTGGATTTAGGAGTATCCACACATCAACTCAAAGAAGCTGATAGAGGATTTAGTTTTCAGCAAGAAGGTCCCCTTGACATGAGAATGGGTACCTATACAGGCCTTACCGCGTATGATGTAGTGAATACCTACGATTACGAACGACTAAGAGATCTCATATTTCATTATGGAGAAGAACGCGGTAGTCGGAAAATTGCCCAAAGTATCATTGACGCCCGTCCAATAGAAAGTACTCAAGAGCTCTCCACTATTATTAGTGAACAAGTACCCCCTAAGTTTAGAATAAAAAGCTTGGCTAGAGTATTCCAGGCTATTCGTATTGAGGTAAATCAGGAATTAGATGTGCTAAAGCAAGTCTTACAACAAGGACTTGAGCTATTGGCCCCGGGTGGTAGAATGGTGGTTATGAGCTATCACTCACTCGAAGATCGGTTGGTTAAAAACTTCATGAAAAGTGGAAATTTTGAAGGGATCATCGAAAAAGATTTTTATGGTAACCCTGTCTGTCCCCTAACGCCCATCAACCGGCAGGTAATTACCCCGAACGATCAAGAAATTGATCGAAACCCAGCCTCTCGAAGTGCCAAACTTAGAGTAGCTGAAAAAGTAGGAGACCCTGGCTCATGATGGTATCGTCCCCCCTGCATAGGCAGAACGTGAAGCCAAACCTCCGAAAAGTCAATTCCACTGATTCCATACCATCTCCATCTCAAAAAACCAGTAAAAAAGTTAGCCAAGGAACTGGAATCAAGTTATCGGCTTTCAAACCTACCAAAATTATTGCCTTCACTCTGGTAGTAGCAATTTTTGGTTTTATCTATTTAACGCATGTATTCGCTACCCAGGAGCTCCTTGGTCAGGTTCAACAGCTCCAAAGAGAATACGAACAGACCCAGCAAGTGCATGATGAGCTAAAACTTAGACACGATCGGATGACAGGCCCTGCAAATATTTATCGTAAGGCCAGAGAATTGGGCTTTATCAATGCTGGACCAGCCGACCAAATATTGGAGGGCCAATAAATGCAGGAATTTAGAGGTGCCATAATGGGTCGGATGTTTGTTATGCTGGGTATCCTATTTTTACTACCGGCGGCATTATTGGTTCAATTGGTTAGGATAAATTTCATTGAGGGTGATGGACTTCGTCAGCTTTGGAATAAGCAAGCCATCACCGAAATTCCTATACCTGCAGAACGTGGTAATATTTACGACCGAAATGGCACCCTGCTAGCTACCAACACCGTAGACTACAAAATGGCCTTAGACCCCAAAGTGCCCGGGATGACGCAGGCGCACATAGACACGGTATTGGTAACATTGGGCCGAACTACAGGTAAAGGCAAAACCTATTACCAAGGTATTCTAAACGAAGCTCCTACACGGTCCCGTTACGTGGTGATGGAAAAAAACATGAATGGCATGCAAAAGGAGCAACTAGCCACTCTTGGAATACGAGGGGTTATTTTAGAAGAAAATTATCGCCGCAGTTATACCTTCGGCTCGCTTGCCGCTCATACAATGGGCTTTGTAAATCATGAAATGAAAGGACGGATTGGCCTCGAGTCTCATTACGATAAAGAACTAAGAGGGGGTGATGGTGTGCAACAAGTGCGCAAAGATGCACTTCAACGTGTATTTGAATACGTTGGAGCACCAAAAAAATTACCCATCGAGGGTTATGATTTACACACCACGATTGACGCTTCCATCCAAGCTATTTTAGAAGATGAGTTACAGGTTGGGGTTCAGCGATTTAAGGCCAACTACGGTACGGGAATTATCATGGACCCTACCACGGGCGAAATCTTGGCTATGGCCAATTACCCAAGCTATGACCCCAATGTTCCTGGAGATATTAACGAAGAAAACCGGCGAAATTTTGCCATAGCAGATATGGTAGAACCGGGTTCTACCTTTAAATTAGTTACCGCCATTGCAGCCGTAGAACAGGGGGTGATTAAGGAAGGAGAGCTTTTCGAAACACCCGAAGACGGGGCTGTCCAAATTCACGGTCTAACCTTACGAGATCACGACCCTCTAGGAACTATGAACTTTGAAGAGGTGATTCAACAGTCGTCCAACGTAGCTACCGCTGAAATAGCCATGCGATTGGATAACGATACTTTTTACCAATATGCTCGTAATTTAGGTTTTGGAACTCCCACACATGTGGATATTGCAGGGGAAGAAAGTGGACGTATGGCAAAGCCCTTTGAATGGAGTTTGGTAAGTTTGCCTTGGATGTCCCATGGTTATGAGCTTCTTGCAACCCCCATGCAAACTACTCAGGCCTACGCCGCTTTTGCTAATCGGGGTGATTTGATGCGTCCTTATTTAGTAAGAGAAATAACGAATTCAAATGGTAAAATCGTTGAACAAATCCAACCAACCCGAATTCGTAAGGTAGCTAAAGCAAAAACCCTGGATCACCTTTATCCCGTTTTTGAAAGTGTTGTTAGTGATTCAGGAACTGGGGATTTAGCCCAAATACCCGGTCTACGTATTGCAGGTAAAACAGGAACAGCTAAGAAAGTGGTCAATGGGGTGTACTCCAATCGGTACAGGGGTTCTTTTGTTGGCTTTTTCCCTGTAGAAGCTCCCAAATATGTTATCTATATCATGTTAGACGAGCCAAAACCCGTAGGATATGGCGGATACACTGCGGGTCCAATTTTTAAGCAGGTAGCCCTGCGAATTGCCGGTTTGGACCAAGACCTACAGCAACAATTGGTTGAACAAGAGAACAAAAGAAATACCTTTGCTATTGCTCCCTCCTTGTTAGGCTTATCACCCGATCGAGCCGAAGAATTATTGGAATCCCTATTTATTCCTTTTGAGATGGAGGGTGAGGGCGACTGGATCGTGGATCAACAGCCAGCCCCTGGGGACACTCTTTTTGCAAAAACCCGATTACGCCTAAATGCTCAGACGAAATCAAGCCTCTTAAATCCTCATAAGGATCCTAAAACAGCCTCCAAAGAAGGTAGTTCTGAAGAGATTGAACGTATTGCACTTCCCGATGTGCGCGGAATGAGCATGCGAACAGCCCACACTATGTTGGCTGAATTAGGTCTTAAGACACAGCGTATTGGTTCAGGGACCATCTACGCACAATTTCCACTTGCTGGTGAATACACTCGTCCCGGAAGAACGGTAACGCTTCGGGGCAAGGCACGCTCATTCGAACAAATTAGTGGAAAGACAGGGAGGCAGCAATGAGTCACACACCATCAGCTAGTTTTCCTTTAGTCTCACGCTCGTTGAGCACCCAGGACATTCAAGTAGTTTGTCAACCTTTAGTTAAGCGCATTACGCATTCCAAGGCAGTCTACACCCACCTTGGTCAGGATTCCAGAAAAGTGAGCTCCTCAGGGGTGTTTATAGCTGTACGAGGCACAAAAGTGGATGGCCATACCTTCATTAGTGCACTAGCGCATATACCCAATCTACTCATTATTGGTGAAGAGTCTCCTGAAAGCTATCCTGAGGTCGATAATTACATGCAAGTAGCAAATACACGTGAAATTGTTGGCCCCCTAGCTCAAGCCTTCGCCGGTGATCCGTGGCAGCGTTTACAGGTTATTGGCATAACTGGCACCAACGGAAAAACCACTACTGCTACCTTGTTGTACGAACTCCTATCACGTTCAGGTAAAGCAGTGAGTTTATTGGGCACGGTGTCCAAACGAATTTTAGATGAGGAAATACCCTCCTCACTTACCACCTCCGACCCCATAGAGCTGGCCAATGACATGCAAGCCATGGTAAATGCAGGCAGCACCCATTTGGTCATGGAGGTTTCCTCGCATGCCTTAGACCAGTATAGAGTGCAAGGAATCCCCTTCACCATAGCCATATTCACCAATATCACCCATGATCATTTAGATTACCATGGTGATTTTGAATCCTACATGACGGCAAAAAAGAAAATGTTCGATGATTTAAAGCCGGGGTCTTGGGCTATTATCAACGCTGATGATCTTCATAGTGGGTTTATGATTCAAGACACTGATGCCCAAATTTTTTCCATCGGGTTCATGGATACCGAGGGCGGTCAATTACTGCAGCACAGTTCTACAGTAAAGCAGCCCGTATCAACCTATCCTCCCCTGCCTTCATGGGCTCAAGGGCGCAGGTATACCGTAGAAACATTGGGATTAGACGGCACCAGTTTAACTGAAATACCTACCAACACACGCTGGAAACTTCCATTGGTAGGCTTGTTTAATGCGTATAACGCCCTTCAGGCAATAACCGCAGCACAATTATTGGGTATTGACCCCATTGAACTAGAAAAGCATAGCCGGGTCTTTCGAGGCGCACCGGGACGATTGGAACGAGTGAGCATCGAAGATGGCGAGCGTTATCCTTGCGTATTTGTCGATTATGCCCATACACCTGATGCTCTAGAAAATATTTGTTCCACCTTGGCTGAATTAAAAGAACCCCATCAAAAGTTGTTGGTTGTCTTTGGGGCAGGTGGAGATCGGGATGCGGCCAAGCGGCCCTTAATGGCTCGAGCATGTGAGAAATGGTGTGACATAGCCATTGTAACTACGGATAATCCTCGATCTGAAGCACCAGAGACTATTATTGAGGAAATTTGTTCGGGCTTCAGTGAATCGTTTAGAACAAATCAGATTCGCAGTGAAGTGGATCGAGCGAAAGCCATTGCCTTGGCCTTGCACTTAGCTTCGGCGGATGACATCATAGTCATTGCCGGTAAAGGACATGAGGATTATCAGGAAGTAGAGGGTGTTAAGCATCCTTTTGATGACCGAAAAGTAGCCCTAGAACTTCTTAAAACATGGAAGGAGGCGGCCTAATGCTCTACGAATTATTTAATTGGTTAGAACAAACGTTTGCATTGCCAGGCGCCACCGCTATGGCATTTATCTCTACGCGAACGGGCCTAGCAGCAGTGAGCTCACTTCTTATTAGTTTATTTATTGGCAAGCGCATAATCGCTTGGTTACGACGAATGCAACTGGGGGAAGTGGTTCGAGACGACATTGGTTTGGATCATCAAAGTAAGCAGGGAACCCCCACTATGGGAGGCGTAATTATTTTGTTATCTACCCTCATCCCTTCCCTGTTGTTTGTTAGAATGGATAGTATATATGGTTGGCTCATCTTTTTTGTCATGTTAACACTTGGATTGGTCGGGTTTATTGATGACTACATAAAAGTGGTGAAGAAAAACAAAAGTGGTCTCGCCGGCCGGTTTAAAATTGCTGGACAAGTAAGCGTCGGGTTGGTCTTAGGTTTGGTCTTGTATTCTCATCCGAACTTTGAAGCCGTGAATACCTTGAGCACCGTTCCTTTTGCGAAGAATTTAACGATAGATTATGCTTATTTCGGCGAAACAATGGGTTGGTTTATTTATTTAGGGGTGTCCATTTTTATCATTACTGCGGTGAGTAATGCAACCAATCTTACCGATGGATTAGATGGATTGGCCACCGGTATCTCAGCCATATGCGGTATCGTGTTTGCTATTTTTGCCTATGTATCGGGTAGAATTGATTTTTCTGGCTTCTTAGATATCATGTACTTACCAGGCGCCGGAGAGTTGACCGTATTCGCGGCAGCTTTAGTGGGTGCTTGTATGGGCTTTTTATGGTACAATACCCATCCAGCTAGTGTGTTTATGGGAGATACTGGTTCACTTGCGCTTGGCGGAGCATTTGGAGCTTTAGCGTTAATGCTCCATAAGGAACTGTTACTCCCATTTATTTGCGGAGTGTTTTTCTTTGAGACCGTTTCGGTCATTATACAAACCAGTTATTTCAAATATACCAAGTGGACTACGGGAGAGGGCCAACGATTTTTCTTGATGGCTCCCATCCATCATCATTTTGAGAAAAAAGGCTGGAGCGAGAGTAAAATTGTCGTTCGGTTTTGGATTGTAGCCATCCTTATGGCGTTAATCAGCTTATTAACTCTGAAAATTCGCTGATATGGTATTGAACCCAGCCCATATCACCCAACTAAAGCAAGACCTCCCCGGTACTAAGGTCGTAGTTATTGGCGCTGCCCGGAGCGGCGTGGGGGCGGCCGAGCTGCTCCACGAAGCTGGAGCAGCAGTGTTTGTAAGCGACCATGGCACGATTGCCGAACCGATGAAAGAGCGCTTACAAACACGCGGAATCGCCTTCGAGGAAGGCGGGCATTCCGCGGCCGCCTCAGACGGAGCCTTTGCGGTACTTAGTCCAGGTGTACCCACCCAAACGGCTTTAGTGCAAGAATACCTCCACGCTCAAAAAACAGTGGTTTCTGAAATTGAATTGGCTAGCTGGTTTAGTTCGTCCCCTATCATTGCTATTACAGGCAGCAATGGAAAAACAACCGTTAGCTCATGGATACAGGATTGTTTTGCCCGCGCAGGGCGGCCTCATCAATTGGCGGGTAACATAGGCATGGCTTTTAGTGAACAGTGCACCAAGCTTGGATTAATCCAATCTGGCGCATCCCATTCCGAGTCAACCAATCAGTCTAGTTCGGGGACCGATCAAGTTGAAACTATCGGAGAGGCGGGGTCTACAGTAACCCGAGGAGAGTATTACTGGATTTTGGAAGTGAGTAGTTTCCAATTGGATCATATTCACACCTTTTGCCCCAATGTTAGTGTACTGCTGAATATTACCCCGGATCATTTAGACCGGTACAATCATTCAATGGATGATTATTCCGCCTCGAAGTTTAGAATTACCCAGCAGCAGTCTGCGGGACAGACCTTTATCTACAATTATGACGATCTGCGGGTGCGCTCGCATGCCCAGCAGCTTTTAGGCCAATCCGATGCCCCTCGACTTTGGGCATTTTCTACCCAGGAAGCGGTCGTTGAGGGCGCTTTTTTACACAATAACCAAATCATCTTCCGACTTAATAACCACGAGGAAATACTCATGTCACCCTTTGAATTAGGACTACAAGGACAACATAATCTGCAAAATGGACTTGCAACGGCACTCGCTGCTCGAGCATGTGAAATTAAAAACGAGGTTATTCGCGAAAGCCTTTCTCGGTTTACAGGCGTAGAGCATCGCCTAGAGGTAGTGCGTGAATTGGATGGGATCAAATACATCAACGACAGTAAAGCCACGAACGTGAATGCGGTTTGGTTTGCTTTGGACAGCATCAAAACCCCGATGACGCTAATCCTAGGTGGACGCGATAAAGGCAATGATTATACCGAGCTGCGTGATCAACTCCTCGAAAAGGTACACACGGTTATTGCTATCGGTGAATCTCGGGATCGTATTCAGGAGCAAATTGGGGATATAGTTCCCCATTTTATCGTGGCAGATGATATGCGAACCGCCGTTCGATCTGCTCAAAAACAAGCCAAACGTGGCGAAGTAGTTTTATTAAGTCCTGCCTGTTCTTCTTTCGACATGTTCGATAATTATGAGCATCGTGGGCGGGCATTTAAAGAGTGTGTTCAGCATCTGAGCTAAACTAACCAGAAAAATGGACCAGTTAAATCAACCAGATAAAATAACCTAAGCAAAACCAAGCAAAACGCATTGATTCACACCAGCCCAAATAGAAATATTCACCAAATTCTTGGTACTACTCCAGAAGAAATAGATACACGCGGCCAAGGCAGTGACCGCTATATTCTTATGGTGGTCATTATGTTGCTTAGTTTTGGCTCGTTGGCAGTGTATTCTTCCATCGCATTTTTTGCGCAGAATAATGACACCTCCGCTTTGGAGATGATTACCCGTCATTTGGTTAAAATAGGTATTGCAGTCGTGGTTATTCTGCTTGGCTCAAAAGTAAACTATCATACTATTGCCAAGCTTTCTAGGCCATTCATGGTGGTTAGCTTGTTAATGCTGGTCATGGTGTTGGTTTTTGGTGAAGAGCAATTTGGGGCCAAAAGATGGCTTTCGATCGGGGGATTTGGATTCCAGCCTTCTACCGTGGCCGCCGTTTCGCTCATCATTCATGTAAGTGTGCTCTTAACCGAAAAACAAGAGTACATTAAAGACTTTCAACGGGCATTCATGCCCATTATGATTTGGGTATTTATCACCTGTGCTCTTATTGGTGTCGAAGATTTTTCTACGGCAGGCTTGCTCATGGGTATTTGCCTCATTCTTATGTTTGTGGGTCGGATTAGTGTCGTGCAACTGGGTACGATGGTATTGCTCGCAGTTTTTGGGGGCTTTTTACTCATTAACCAGTCGGCTACTCGGCAGGACCGGATTGAACAGTATCTAGGCCAAATTAAACAGATTGAAACCGAGCGTTTACTCGATGGCACCGGTAGACAGGCGCAGCAGGCTTATATTGCTATTGCCCAAGGGGAGATAACTGGGGTGGGAATAGGTAAAAGCACTCAGCGCGATTTTTTACCCACGCCGTATAATGATTTTATTTTTGCCATTATTGCCGAAGAATATGGACTATTGGGCGCCGCTACTCTCATCGCATTGTTTGTGTTTTTACTCATTCGAGGGGTGGCCTTCGTAGCGCGGAATGCCGAGGATTATTTAGGTACTTTATTGGCTTTAGGCTGCACCTTGTACCTGTGCCTCTATGGGTTTGTCAACGCAGCCGTTGCCAGTGGTTTATTTCCAGTTACTGGCTTACCGATGCCTTTTGTGAGCTATGGCGGTACCAATTTATTATTTGCGGGAGCCATAGTGGGTTTACTGCTCAATATTTCCAAGCATAAAAAAGACAGGAGACCTTTGTTCTATGCCTAGCAAGCAAGCTACATATCGTGTGATGATTGCAGCAGGTGGAACAGGTGGTCATGTGTACCCCGCTATATCTATTGCAGATGCGTTGACTGCAAAAATGGAGCATATCGATATTGCTTTCGTAGGCACCAAAAATCACATGGAATGGACAGCGGTGCCTAAAGCAGGCTACCGTATTTATCCTATCTGGGTAAGTGGTTTGCAGCGGCGATTTACCTTGTCCAATCTGCTGTTTCCGTTAAAATTAATCGTGTCGTTGGTTCAATCTTTTTGGTTATTGCAACACCTAAAACCTGCTGTTATGGTTTCTTGCGGGGGCTATGTAGCAGGGCCTGTGGGATGGATGGCCAGTCGTTTTGGAATTCCAGTGATGATTCAAGAGCAAAATTCATATCCAGGAGTAACCAATCGTATGCTCGGCTCTTCTGCCAAGCGAATTTTTACCGCCTTTCCAGATGCTGAGGACTATTTCCCTGTCCACAACGTTCGAATGGTAGGCAATCCAACCCGAAAAAACCTAGTTCATACGAATCCCTCCAAAGCGCGAGCATCCTTTAATATTTCAGAAGACCGATCTGTATTGTTGGTTTTAGGCGGTAGTTTGGGTGCAAAAAGTATAAACGAGGCTTTGCTGCATAGTTTAGAGACGCTGCACGATCATGCCGGATTGTATATAATATGGCAATGCGGTAAGCGCTATATCGATGCACTGACCAAGAAAATTGATTTGGAAGAGTATCCCAGACTTCGGCTACAGGCTTATCTGGATGATATGCCCGCTGCCTATGCCGCAGCTGATTTGGTAGTGAGCCGCGCTGGGGCAAGTTCCTGTTCTGAGCTTATGGTTACTGGCACACCAAGCGTGCTCATTCCCTCACCTTTTGTTGCTGGGGATCATCAGACCATGAACGCCCGCTCGATGCAAGAACAAGGTGCCGCCGAAATGCTATCCGATGATGAGGCAAAAGATACTCTGACAGAACTTGTCACACGTCTACTCGCCGATCAAGAACAATTGCGGAGGATGAACGACGCGGCATTAGCAATGGCTAAGCCCTTTGCTGCCGAACATATTGCTGAAGAAATTTTACATGAAATTGAACAAAGTCATGACTAAGTCTACCGACCATACCTCTACTCAAGCACTTGGCCTTGAACAACAACCCAGTTTTGGACGAACTCGGCATATACATATGGTGGGTATTGGAGGGATTGGAATGAGTGGCATGGCTGAAATACTACTTCATCGTGGCTACAAAGTGTCCGGTTCCGATGGGCAGCTAGGAGAAACAACCCAGCGACTTCAGGAATTAGGAGCAACCATATATGAAGGGCATCATTCCGATCATATAGTAGGTGCGGATGTTGTGGTGTATACCTCAGCGGTTCAGGCGCATGAAAATGAAGAAACTAAAGCCGCTATCGAGCAACGCATTCCCACCATTAAGCGTGCTGAAATGCTGGCAGAACTCATGCGTATGAAGTATGGAATAGGCATTGCTGGCACGCATGGCAAAACCACCACCACTACGATGACAGGCTTAGTTATCCAAGAAGGAAACTTTGATCCCACGATCATGGTGGGAGGTAAAGTTCATAGTTTTGATAAAACCAATGCCGTAGTTGGTAAAGGGGATATTATCATTGTTGAAGCAGATGAATTTGACCGAACCTTTTTACGCCTCACTCCTTCTGTAGCTGTGATTACGAATATAGAGGCCGAGCATCTGGATATTTATGATGACCTAGCCGACGTAAAACAAGCATTCATCGATTATGCCAATAAGGTTCCTTTTTATGGCTCCGTTATTGTTTGTCTGGATGATGAAAATGTGCGCAGCATCCTTCCCGATCTCAAACGCAGGATTATCAGCTATGGGCTCACACCTCAGGCACAACTTCGAGCCACCAACATCCACGCCTCTGAATTTACCTCTACCTTTACAGTCGTATACAAAGGAGAAAAATTAGGCGTTGTACGTCTTCAAGCCCCAGGCGAGCACAATGTAAAGAATGCCTTAGCCGCTATTGCCTGTGGTTTGGAAATGGGAATGGAGTTTAAAACCATTAAACGGGGCTTAGAACGCTTCGAAGGCGTATATCGCCGTTTTCAAAAGAAATACTCAAACGGGGTTATGCTGATCGATGATTACGCGCATCATCCCACGGAAGTTCAGGCTACCTTACAAGCGGCCCATCGCGGTTGGCCAGATAGACGAGTTATTGCGGTATTTCAACCTCATTTATATTCTCGAACTCAGGAACTATATAAGGAGTTTGGACTTTCCTTTTTCGATGCGGAAGTGTTGGTCGTTACCGATGTATATCCCTCAAGAGAAAAGCCCATCGAAGGTATTACCGGAGCATTAATTGCGAATACAGCAGAGCAATATGGCCATAAAAACGTGCATTATGTGCACGACAAAAAAGACGTAGCCTCCGAACTCAAAAACATTGTGAAAGCTGGAGACATCATCATAACCATGGGTGCAGGCGACATCTACCGTATGGGTGATGAGTTTGCGGAGTGGTTGGAAATAACAAAACCATTTAAGAAATGAGCAAAGAGTCCACTCATAGCACATCGTTTATAGCTAGACCTGCACTCCTTACGGCGGTGCTTGTATTGGTTGGCTTAGGGATTATTGCTGGTGTTTATTGGCAACAATCGTTGAGAGTGGACACCCTACGAGTATCGGGTATTTGGTTTAATCAGGAAGCGGATATTTTGGAGGCCGCTCAAGTGCCCATGGGAATTGCCCCCGATAGTTTGAATTTGGAAGAATTAAAAAACAGGGTGATGCGACTGGCCTATGTAAAATCTGTACACCCTTACATAGAACCCGGTGGAACTCTCCATCTTTCTATTGAGGAACGGCTTCCCATAGCGTTATTGGTTGGTGGGGCTGTGGAGCGATACACCGATGCCGAAGGAGTACAGCTACCGGTACTGACGGGTAAAACGGTGGATGTCCCTTTGATGTATGGTTTTAGCTCAATCAGGCAAACTGATACTCTAAAAACCACCGATTTTATACAACTTGCCCACTTTTTAGAAGAAGCGAAAGAACACAATTTTGCTTGGGCTACCCTAAGTGAAGTAGCCTTTGATCCACAAGAAGGAGTCGTCGCTCTAAGTCACGAAAATGGCGTCAAACTTCTCTTTGGAACCGACTCATTTACTAACAAACTCGCGAATTGGGAACTGTTCTATACCCAGGTTATTCGGGAAACCGGCATCGCCCGCATCGCGCAAATTGACCTACGCTTTAACGATCAAATCATAACGAGGGAATCATGACTGAAACAGAACGCATAATGGTAGGGCTTGACATAGGAACTACAAAAATTTGTGCCATTGTAGCTTCTATTGATGAGCAGGAACGTATCAATATTTTGGGTGTCGGAAAGGCGCCCAGCGATGGACTCAATCGAGGAGTCGTAGTTAATATTGATAAAACGGTCAACGCGATAAAAGAAGCCATAGCCCAGGCTGAGCTAGCCTCTGGAATTCAAGTGAATTCGGTGAACGTAGGCATTGCGGGGGATCATATTCGAAGCATGCGAAGTAAAGGGGTTATCACCATCAATAACCGAGATAACGAAATAACCGCTCAGGATGTGGAACGACTCCTAGAGGATTGTCAACGCATTATGCTTCCAACCGACCAACAGATTCTACATGTTATCCCTCAGGAATTTGTTGTGGATGGCCAGGACGGCATTAGTGACCCTGTGGGAATGAGTGGAATGCGTATGGAAGCAGAGGTTCACATTATTACAGGACTGGTCTCAGCAGCTAAAAATATTTATCGCTGTGTAGAACGTGCCGGCTATCAAGTGGCTGATATCATACTAGAACCTTTAGCCTCTTCTTATTCGGCCTTGGACGCCGAAGAAAAAGAAGCCGGTGTGGTGTTAGTGGATATTGGTGGGGGCACCACCGATGTAGCGATCTTCCAAGAAAGCACCATTCGTCACACTGCCGTTATAGCCGTTGCCGGGCAAAAAGTCACCGATGATATCCGAATTGGATTGAGTGTGTTGGACGATCAAGCAGAAAGCTTAAAGCGAAAGCATGGAGAAAGCTATGCCGACCTCATTCAAGAGGACGAAGTCATCACCGTACCTGGTATAGCGGGCCGTCCTCCTAAAGAAATTACGAAGAGTATCCTGGGTAAAATAATCCAGGCACGTATGGAAGAAATTCTTGAAATCGTAGGTATTGAAATCAAACGCAGTGGCTACTCCGATGCACTTAGTGCAGGGGTAGTACTTACCGGTGGTGGATCTCTGGTCAAAAATATCTGTCCTCTAGCAAATGAAAGCTTGGGAATGGACGCTAAAATTGGCCTACCCTTAGGAATTACCGGTGGTTTAGTTGAGGAGGTAAACTCCCCAATCTATGCCACCGCTGTTGGTTTGGTTATTCATGCATTAAAAACAGGTATGAATAATCAAAAAACCATGATTCCTGCTTCCTCTAAAGCAACCAGTGTGGAGCAGGTTATGAACAAAATAGCCGATCGAATGAAAGGCTGGTTCAAAGAACTTTAATCGCATGAACATCATGCATTCATCTACAGAATATCCAGTAAACAAAACAATAATAAGGAGTAGACATGTCAAATTCTAGATTCTACTTTGACGAAAAAAGTCAGGAAAATGCCAAAATCAAGGTAATTGGTGTTGGCGGTGGTGGTGGAAATGCCATCAATAACATGATAAACATGGGTTTAGACAGTGTTGAATACATTGCTCTAAATACCGATGCCCAGGCACTTAAAAACAGCTTAGCTGATATTAAAGTACAAGTGGGTACCGCCCTAACCAGCGGTTTGGGAGCCGGTGCGCGCCCAGAAGTGGGTAGAGAAGCGGTGGAAGAAAATCGACACGATATCGAGGAAACCATTGAAAGTGCCGATATGATATTCGTGACCGCAGGTATGGGTGGTGGAACCGGAACCGGAGGTGCTCCCGTAGTCGCTGGAATGGCGAAGCGCAAAGGCATCTTGACAGTAGGTATCGTAACTACCCCTTTTGAATGCGAAGGTCGAATACGAAAAAAATATGCCTTGGAAGGTATTTCGGAATTAAAGAAACAATGCGATACGGTCATTGTCATCCCAAACGAACGCCTTTTAGACATTGGTGATGAGTCTACTTCTTTGGTAGAGGCATTTGCCATGGCCAACGAAGTATTATACAACGCCACCCGAGGTATAAGTGACTTAATTCTAATGCCTGGTCTTATCAACTTGGATTTCGCCGATGTGCGTACAACGATGACCGATGGAGGGGCTGCAATTATGGGCTCTGCCACCGCTGAAGGTTCTGATCGAGCCGAAATTGCGGCCCGAGATGCTATTAATTCCCCTCTTTTAGATGGAGTTAGCATACGAGGTGCTCGTAATGTACTCGTCAATATCTCAGCTGGTTCTAAATTAGGTATGCGTGAGACCACTACCGCTACAAGTATTATCCAGCAGGAAGCCGGTGATGACGCGGAAATTATTTTAGGTACGGTGCTAGATGAGTCTTTTGGAGATCAAATGCGCGTCACGGTAATTGCCACTGGTTTTGAATTAGCTCAAGATCGCAACAACGTACGCGTCGCTCCAAATAAATCTCCAAATCGTGTGGCACAAGCGTTTCAACAAGCTAACCAAGCAAGTAATGACCAAGCTGCTCCCGCACCTGAGCAAACTACCGCAGTTAAAACAGGAGCTGATGCAGAAGAGGCGTCCAAATTTGCGCGGCCTAACAAGGACTACTACAAAGGGGAAGGAAATCTGAAACGTTTAGATACTCCTTCTTATTTGCGCAGAGATATTAATGCTCGCAAAGATGATGCGCCAAGTCATGCCGCTGAACCAACGACTCCAAATCAGGCGGCAAGAGTGGCAAATTTTCAGCAAAGAGCCGAAAATACTCGTCGGGACGATTCTGAACAACCCGCATTCTTACGAAGAATAATGGACTAATTAGTCCGTTTTTTGCCGGTATCCCCACAGTACCCTTGGAAGAGGTGTCTGTATCCGGCAGTGTTTACTGGATTATAGCTATGTACGTTGCAAGGACGTACATGCCAACAGACGGCAGGCTATAGATTGCTAACAATAAAAGAAGCCTCTTGAACAGGGGCTTCTTTTTTTATACAGGAAAAAGATCTTGAAAAGGCAAGAGATGGTAAGCAGGCAAGAGAATTTGAACAGGAACCAAATGCTATAAAGTAAGCAGGAGTCGGGTTCCCATAATCAAGGCCAACAGTCCAAATCCCAGTTGCAAATAGTGTCTAGGTACTTTATGATTAAGCCAAGCCCCTCCATATGCTCCAATTAGTGCCGTCCATCCCATTGAATTAACCGCACCCAGATCTACATACCCAAGCGTCCACTGCGTTAGACTTTGTCCTGATCCATTTAATTCTGGCTGCTCGGCCATTAATTGAAGGACGCCCACGCTAATCATCATTAACATACCTAAATGAGATATACTAACCGCTTTTCTAAAGTGTTGTTTGAAAAATAGATTCATAATTGGAACCATAGTACCTCCACCACCAACTCCCGCCAACGAGGCTATTCCACCTCCTATTATACCAGTAACGGAGGCTTGTTTTGGATTAAACAATGGTGATCTTTGTTCGGCGGTTGCTTCGGTATGAGTTTTCGTTTTACGGCCTCGCATGAACATAAGTACCGCACTATAGAATAGCAGACTACTAAACACGATGATAAACTCCGTACGACTATAATAAGGAGAAAGAAGTACCCATTTACCCAAACTAATGCCCAAAGCCCCAAAAAAACCCAATAACAGTCCTTCCTTTACAAACAAATGCTGCTGATTGTATTGACGCACCACACTAGCCAATGAGGTTATCCATGTACACATGAGCCCAGAGGCTACAGCCCAAGGTACCGAGTTGGGAATACCAGCTTGCTCGAATAAGAAAAAAAGTACAGGGGTGAAAATGATTCCCCCTCCCACTCCAAACAAGCCTGCGATGAGTCCTGCTATCAGCCCTAATATGAGAAGGAGAATGGTCATAACTACTTTATTCTACTGGTTACTTTCTTAGGCATTGGGCAGGGTGCTTTCCCCTCTGGAAAATCGTACGGCTTGACCGGTGATGAACACTCGTTCTCCTTTTATTGCCAGAGATAATTGCCCACCACGTTTGGATATTTGCTTGGCTTTAAAGGTGGTTTTTCCCAGTTTTTCAGCCCAAAAGGGAGCTAATTTGGTATGGGCCGAACCCGTAACCGCATCCTCATTCACTCCCACTCTAGGACCAAAAAAGCGCGAAACAAAGTCAGTATCACTTGATGCGGATAAAGCCGTGACAATAACCCCTCGTGTGGGTATTTGTGCTAAGGCCTGCATATTGGGTTCGAGTTCAGCAACTTGAGTCTGGCTAGAGAGTTCAACCAAAATATCATCTGCCTGCCAGATAGAAACGGGGGTGTGCTCCAAACCCAAAGCCGCAGTTAATGCCTGCTGATCTCCCGTAAATTTTTCGAGTGGTATTAATGGGAAATCCATCATTAATCCGTCGTCAGTTTGTTGCACCGTCAGGGTTCCTGATCGGGTATAAAATTGCAATAACTCCCTCTGCACACCTAATTCGTTGTATAGTACGTGGGCGGCGGCTAAGGTCGCATGGCCACATAAATCAACTTCTGTTTCTGGGCTAAACCAACGCAGCTCGTAAGCAGAGCCTGATGGAACAAAAAAGGCAGTTTCTGCCAATTGATGTTCCATAGCTATGGCCTGTAGCTGAGCATCCGGTAACCAATGTTGTAACGGGTATACCGCAGCGGGATTCCCGGAAAACGGCACCGAGCTAAATGCATCTATTTGGAAGAATGAAAGAATCATAGGGTGTTTTTTTAATTAATTAAAGAAAGTAGAGCTATGTTCACCGCTTAGCAAATGAAAACCGTATATTTATGGTTGCTATGTTTTTGGAAAGCTTTGTATGGGGGTAATTACCTTTTTTCGCGATGACAACCTTATCTCAAACTCTTAATAAACTTGGCTTACAAGCCATAAAAAATCAGACATTACGCTATTGTCGTAGTGAAATGGGTAAGGAAGCTATATCCGATCTTTTGCCTAGTACTACCGAGCTTCGCATTCAAAAAGATATGTCACGCACCCAAGAAATGATGCTAGTGCTACAAAGTGGGGAGGCCTATCCGAGTGAACATCAACCCGAAATACGCAGTCATTTGAAGCGGGTTCGGATTGAGGGTACCGTGTTGAATTTAGCGAGTTTTCAAGACTTGTTGAGCATTGCGGCACTGAGCAGGCGAATGAAAAATTTTTTTAAGCAGCGTGAGGAAAGCTGTCCAGAGTTGACTGATATTGCTCAAATGCTGATCCCAATGAAGGATTTAGAGGATCATATTCAGTCTAAAATTTCGGATCGAGGCGATCTGAAAAATGATGCCAGTCCGGAGCTGCAACAATTCAGAAAGAGCTTGAGTAGTAAACGTAATCAGCTTAGAAGTGCCATTCAGAAAGCGCTCAAAAGGGCTCAAAAAGAGGGAATGAGTGGGGATGAGGGGGCTACTATTAGAAATGGACGTATGGTCATTCCGATCCAAGCAGAGTATAAACGAAAGATTGCAGGCTTCGTGCATGATGTTTCCGCAACGGGGCAAACTGTGTACTTAGAACCTGCCGAAGCACTGCATCTGAATAATGATATTCGGGAGTTGGAGATTGCTGAGCAGAAGGAAATTGAGCGGATTTTGAAAGCGCTCACCGATCATGTCCGTATGTATGTAGATTGGTTCTCAGATAATATTAACTACCTGGCACATTTGGATGAGGTATATGCCAAAGCCCAATGTACTCTTGAGTTATCTGGCTCCATCCCACTGCTCTCTCCCAACGGGGTGTTGGATCTTAAAAAAGCCCATAATCCACTATTAAAGATCAAGAATATCGGCCAAAAGGAAGCCGAACCCATTGTTCCTCTGCAGTTAAGAATGGAACCAAGCGAACGATGTCTTATGATTACTGGCCCGAATGCAGGGGGCAAATCGGTTGCTATGAAAACCATTGGTTTGTCTACGGTAATGGTGCAATGTGGCTGGGGTATACCAGCGGATCCAAATTCAGAAGTACCCATTATTACTGGCTGGTTTGTTGATATGGGCGATGAGCAGTCTATTGAAAACGACCTGAGTACTTTTTCTTCCCGCCTGCAATGGATGCGTTTTGCCACTGAAAAGGCAAAAAAAGGGGCCTTAATACTCATTGATGAAGCCGCTGCCGGCACAGACCCTGAAGAAGGAGGGGCTTTATTTCAGTCCTTTATTGAATCCATGTTGGATAGACAAGCTTTTTTGGTGGTAACCACCCACCATGGATCGCTGAAAGTATTTGCGCACGAGCATGAAAAAGCAGTCAACGGATCCATGGAATTTGATCAGGCTCATTTAGCACCCACTTATCAGTTTAAGAAAGGTGTGCCCGGAAGTTCCTATGCCTTTGATATTGCCCAGAGAATGCGTCTTCCTTCCTCGATACTCAATAGAGCCCGAGATGTGCTGGGTATTCAAAAGAATACGCTGGAATCTCTCATTAGTGAGATGGAAACTAAAACTCAGGAAGTAGCCAAACTTGAAGAGCATTTGAAGGTATTGCAGGACAAAACTCAAAAGGAAAAACGCACGTACGAACATAAGTTAGAGTCACTTTATAAAGAAAAAACTGCCATTCGGGAAAAGGCCTTAAAAGAGGCCAAGCGGATTATGGATGGAGCGAATAAAAAGGTTGAAAAGGCTGTTCAACACATTATAGAGGAGAAAAAAAGCTCCAAGAAAAATGTTCAAGCTATTCGTAGTGAACTGGAAGATCATAAGGATGAAGTATCCTCTGAATTGCTCAAAATAGAGGAGCAGAAATCGGTAGAAGTGGCTATGCAAGCCTCAAAAAAGCCCCCAAAAGTAGGTGATTTTGTTCGGTTTTTAGACGGAAGCACCCATGGGGAACTCATAGAGCTAAAGGGAAAACAGGCTGTTGTTCAGACAAACGGGTTGCGATTGAAAACCACCTATAAAAATTTAGTGCGTGTTCAAGCACCCAAGACCAAAAAAGTACGCTATTCAAATTCTCCAAAGAACCTACATAATATTGACTCTCTGCGCACGCCTCTTCCCATCCGATTAGATCTTCGTGGTAAACGCGCTGAGCAAGCCCTAAATGAACTACAAGAATACCTAGATAAGGCCTTGTTTCGGGGTTTGAGTACGATAGAGTTGGTGCATGGCAAAGGCGATGGTATCCTAAAAGAGATGGTTCATGGGTATTTAAACGAGCGAAACGATGTGTTTCGTTTTGAACTCGCCAATGAAGATGTGGGTGGGGCGGGTTGTACGATTGTGCAATTGAAGTAGTAAATTTTGTATCTTCATTGTTCTGATGATTTTTCTGGTCTAAAGGTTTTTTAGACTTATTAAATTCATTACAAAGATTATTATCCACCTTCAACCTACTATTCATGCGCCTATTTACCCTATCTCTGTTTATCCTCAGCTTTGGTCTTATTTCATGTACATCTCCAGATTCCACCGAAGCTCCCTATGACCGGACCCAGGATAGTCTTCGTTATGATAATGAAGAGCATATCCGAAATATCCGTCAGTTGACTTTTGGAGCGGATAATGCCGAGGCTTACTTCGGTTTTGGTGATGAAAAAATAGTTTTCCAATCTAATAATCCAGATTGGGGAGTCGGTTGCGATCAAATTTTTTATATGGATACCTCTGACAAAGAGGAAAATTTCATGCCGAAAATGATTTCTACGGGAACAGGCAGAACTACCTGCGCTTTTTTCCTCCCTGGTGATACTACTTTTGTGTATGGATCGACTCATTTAGACGATGTTAGTTGTCCTGAAGTCCCAGAGCGAGGACCGAATGGTGCTTATGTATGGCCCATTTATGACAGTTATGATATTTTTAAAGCGAACCTTGAAGGTGAAATCATTGATACCTTAACCAATGAACCAGGTTATGACGCGGAAGCAACCCTTTCCCCAGACGGGAAATCGATCGTGTTCACCTCCATGAGAACCGGTGATTTGGAGTTATTTATAATGGACACCGATGGTGGAAATGTCCGACAAATTACCTCGGAATTAGGGTATGATGGGGGGGCTTTTTTCTCTCCCGATGGTAGCCAATTGGTGTTCCGTTCTTCTCGCCCTAAAACCGAGGAAGAGATTCAAAAATATACGTCTTTGCTTGAACAAGGATTGGTAGAGCCCACTAATATGGAACTCTACGTAGTCAATGTGGATGGTACTGGGTTACGTCAAATTACCGATTTAGGTAACGCAAACTGGGCCCCTTATTTTCATCCTTCCGGGGAAAAAATTGTGTTCGCATCCAATCACAAATCAACCAGAGGGTTCCCCTTTAATCTGTTCGTGATCAATGTGGATGGAACGGGATTAAAGCAACTTAGTTTCGATGATACCTTCGATTCCTTCCCTATGTTTTCTTATGATGGAACCAAACTTATTTTTGCTTCTAACCGCTTTAACGGGGGCGATCGGTCGACCAATGTGTTTATTGCTGATTGGGTTGAATAAGGAAAATATCTTGGGCTATGGCAAAGCCTATGGATAGGACCTGTCCTGCTAGCGAGATCGCTACAGGACCATCAAAAGGGGCTTTTTCTACGATGGTGAGTTCAACCCCAGGTAGCACCCCTTGTTTTTCTAAGTATCGTAGTAATTCGGGATTCTGATCTTTGACCCTTCCTACTATATAGAGTGTATTTAGCTCAGCGTCATGGAGCGCTAAAGTAGCTTTTTCAGGCATAACGCCATCTTTGCTTGGAATGGGATCTCCATGTGGGTCATGGGTGGGATGATTCAGTAATTCAGCGATTCTATCCTCAAACTGTTCTGATATATGATGTTCTAGCTTTTCGGCTTCATCATGAACCTCATCCCATGTGTACCCCATCACTTCCTTCAAATACAGCTCCAATAAACGATGGTGTCGAAGTATCTCCAGAGCAACTTTTTTTCCTGCAGGACTAAGTTCTGCGCCTTTATAGGATTCATGGACGATCAAATTCATACCAGCAAGCTTTTTTAGCATATTGGTCACCGAAGCATTCGATACCTCTAATGCTTGGGCTATAGCCGTCGTGGTTGCCTTTTCACCATCGGCTTCTAGTACATAAATGACCTTTAGGTAATCTTCTAAAGCCTGACTTAATCGCATTACATGTTCAATTCTACATATTCATCGAAGCTAATACGCTCAAAAGCATTACTTCCTACATAGCGCAGAAGCAACGCATAAATATCAGCTTCAATGAATCCCGGTTGCGCTCCTAGTACCCCGCCTTCTGCATCTACAAAATAATGCGTAGGAAAAGACGAGAGTTGTAGTCCGCGAGCCAGTTGATTTTTAGTGTACTGCGTGCCATTGAATACCACAGGGTCAGGGGATTCTCCATCTAGCTGAACAGGTATAAAGTATCGATTGATAGCGTCTACAACGGACGAATCGGGCAGGCTTTCTTTTCGCATTTTAAGGCAGTAGGTACACCATTCAGCATATCCAAAAATCAGTACTTTTTTTTGCGATTCTACGGCTAATCGCTGTGCTTCTTCGAGACCTACCCATTCAAAGCCAGAATCAATGATAGATTGAATTTGCTCATGTGCCGACACTGGTTTGTCTCCAGCACTGTTACTTTGATTGTTTAGTAATTGGGCCTGAGCCAGTGATGTGCCTAAAAGCAGGTTAAATAAGATAACCGACAGTATTGTTCGCATAAGAATCTCTGATTTTTGATACCTATAATATAGAGTATTTCGATATGCATTGAAATAACTACACTCGTTTCGTTATCTTATTCGCTTATTGAATGTACTTAATTCTACATCCCCTTTTTTATGGCAGATACTGAAGCGTCTATTAAACCACTCAAACCCAGTATATTACAGGCTTTATTACCCATTCTGTTTCTGATTGTCGCCTTATTCATCAATGTTCGCATATTTGGTGACGCTGCCCTTGATGGCTCTAATCAAATCATTTTGATGCTTTCTGCCGGAGTGGCTTCCATCGTAGCTATCCGCTTAGGGTATAAATGGAAAAAAATCCGCAGTAGTATCGTTAAAAGTATTTCTTCGGCACTTTCTTCTATCATTATCCTACTTCTTATTGGCTCCTTAGCGGGTACATGGCTATTAAGTGGGGTGGTACCCGCTATGATTTATTATGGTCTACAAGTGTTAAACCCAACCATATTTCTAGTAGCAGCTACCATTGTTTGCGCCGTTGTTTCCGTTGCAACTGGATCTTCATGGACAACCGCGGCTACTGTTGGGATTGCATTAATTGGTATTGGAACTGCATTAGGTTTAAACCCAGGTATGGTTGCTGGTGCTATTATCTCTGGGGCTTACTTTGGTGATAAAATGTCGCCCCTTTCCGATACCACCAACCTTGCCCCTGCTATGGTGGGTACTGATTTGTTTACCCACATTCGGTATATGGCGTATACTACCGTTCCTTCCATTACCATAACACTGATCATATTTTTGATCATTGGTCTAATGCAAGACCCAAGTGGGAGTACGACGAGCACACAAGAAATCCTAGATGCTATTAACGGGAGTTTTTATATCTCACCCGTGTTATTCCTTGTACCTATTGCCGTCGTTATCATGATTGTTAGAAAAGTACCTGCAATCCCTGCCATCATGTTTGGCGCTATATTAGGTGGAATTTTTGCCGCTATTTTCCAACCAGAAGCGGTCTTAAGTGTATCAGAATACGATACCCTTACAGCTGAAGCCTACTATGTGGGGATTATGAAAGCCTTCTACGGGAATATACAAATCGTGACTGGCCAGGAAATAGTTGACGATCTGCTAAGCTCGGGAGGTATGTATGGCATGCTGGGCACGGTTTGGCTTATCGTTTCGGCCATGATATTTGGGGGCGTTATGGAGGGAACAGGCATGCTTCGACGCATAGCAAAGGCCATTATCAGCGTAGTTAACTCAACAGGCTCTTTGGTCGCATCCACGGTGGGAACCTGTGTATTCTTCAACATTACCGCTTCGGATCAATATTTGGCTATCGTCGTGCCGGGACGAATGTATACCGACACCTATAAGGAGAAAGGCTTAGCTCCGGAAAACCTGAGTAGAACGCTAGAAGACTCGGGCACCGTCACTTCGGCCTTGATTCCTTGGAATACGTGTGGGGCATATCACGCCAATGTCTTAGGAGTGGCAACCTTTGCCTATCTCCCATTTGCCTTCTTCAACCTAATTAGCCCCTTTATGACTATTTTCTTTGCCTATATGGGAATAAAGATACGTGCTCTAAAGGATGCTAAAACCGAAGACAATTAGCTCAAGCGCTGCACGGCAGTTTCTAGGCGCTCAAGACATTCTGTTTTACCAAGTAATTCCATAGCAGGAAATAAATCAGGTCCAAAGCCCTGACCCGATAAAGCAATTCGAACGGGCATCATAACTTTTCCAAAACCCACTGATTCGGCTTCTACCGTTGCTTCTAAGGCTTGTTTTATAACAGGTGCCGTAAACTCTTGGTCGACTATAGGTACCAATTGGCCCGTAAAGGATTGGACGAGTTCTACGCTTTGATCATTCCATTTTTTTAGCGCGTTGGGATCGTATTCAGTAGGGGATTCATAGAAAAAACGACCCATAGGCACAAACTCATCAACCTTAGACACTCGTTCATGCAACAATGCTATTACGCTTGTAAGGAAGGAAGCGTCATCGGCTTTAATACCACTATCTGAGAATAATTGCTGTACCTGTGGTACTAAGTCTTCTAATGTTCTATGATGGACATAATGCTCATTATACCACATGAGCTTTTTGTAATTAAATACCGCGCCTCCCTTACTTACGCGGTCTAGACTAAATTTTTCGCAAAGAGAATTTATATCATGTACCTCGCTGTCATCGCCAGGATTCCATCCTAAAAAAGCCAAGAAATTAATTAATGCTTCTGGCTCATAATGCCCAAATCGGTATTCTTTGGTATTTACAGGTATCCCTTCGGTTTCGGCTTTCCGCTTGGATAACTTTCCGCCGCTTGGTGACATAATAAGTGGCAAATGAGCCATCGTAGGTGCTTCCCAACCAAAGGCTTTGTATAAGAGCATATGTTTAGGTGCTGAACTCAGCCATTCTTCCCCACGTATTACATGAGTAATCTCCATGGTGTGATCATCTACTACGTTGGCTAAGTGATACGTCGGCATTCCATCGGACTTAAGCAAAACTTGGTCATCCAATCCAGCCGTATCAAAGGAAACAATGCCTCTAATTTCATCCTCAAATTTAACGGTTTCGCGTCGTGGAACTTTTAAACGAATGACATATTCATCCCCATTTTCCAACTTTTCCTGCACCTGATCTTGAGATAAGGTTAGGCTATTTTTCATGCTTTGTCGAGTAATTGAGTCATACTTTGGGGAGGGGTTTCCCGACTTTTTTAGTCGCTCTCGCATTTCCTCAATTTCATCGGTGGTATCAAAGGCGTAGTACGCATCACCCTGTTCAATGAGCTGCTGCGCATAGTGAAGGTAGCGTTCTTTTCGTTCACTTTGTCGATACGGGCCAAAAGTACCTGGTTTGTGTGGTCCCTCATCGATCTGAATGCCAGCCCATTCTAGTGACTCAATAATATCCTGTTCCGCATCCTCAACATATCTTGATTGATCGGTATCCTCTATTCGAAGCACAAAGGTGCCTTGATGGTGTCGCGCAAAAAGATAATTATACAAAGCTGTACGTAATCCACCAATATGTAAAAACCCCGTTGGTGAGGGGGCAAAACGAACTCTAACACTCATAATTCTAAAAATTTTAACAGTTAGCTAAAGATACGAATAATCCACTTTGATGAAGGCATAATCCAAAAGGTATTTACCGGCCGTGTAGCTTCATTTTAAAAGAGCCAAGAGAAGCCTTTTTTTATGTACATTGTGGCCTGTAAATTTTTCTTTACGGGTTAATCTGAACCCAAATCCACCGTTTAACCAAGTTTATGAGCGCGAAACTACTCATTCAATGCAGCTTTGCCCCTAATGTATATGACCTTGTCGCATTCTTTCGTGCTGATCAGGTGCTCATACTAGGTGGTCAACCTTGGTCGAGAAAGGGACGAAGTCATCGTGCGGCTATTCGAAACAAAGATCAACGGCAGTGGATTGGCCTGCCCATTCGTACCGAGGATAAAAAAAAATTACTTTCACAGGTTCGTATCGATTCTAAG
This sequence comes from Rhodothermaeota bacterium MED-G12, assembly GCA_002457365.1. Lineage (GTDB taxonomy): Bacteria > Bacteroidota > Rhodothermia > Balneolales > Balneolaceae > UBA1275. The sequence continues at coordinate 3,543 of NTKP01000011.1, read as the reverse complement.
CAAGATTGGACAGGACCATTGTTAAATGCGGTCCAACATAGTTATGCTAAAGCTCGCTATCATGACTACTATTGGAAGGAATTCGAAGCGTTGATTATGGAGGCTTCGAAGCATGAACGATTGTGGGATTTTAATAAGCGTGTGTTGCGAGGATTGCTTGAATTCACATCACTCCATTATGTATCGGAAAAGCTTAGATTCATTCCCGAACCTTACGACTTTAGGGAAGACCCTGAAGCTCTTCTTGGCAATGACATTCCTAAGATGTTGAAAACCGGAGATCCTACACTATCGAGTGTACAGTCAAAATGTGCCTATATACAAGAATGCCATTCGCACACCTATATGAGTCCAATTCCTGATGCTGAGACAAGTTATGTCCCAGGGTTCCACTATCCACAACACCACGGTGCATTCATAGAGCACTGCAGCTTTATTGATCTACTTTTTGAACAGGGGCCAGACAGTTATCGATACCTCAAAAACCAAACGTATTAACGGTTAGCCCATTCAGGTAAGACCCCAATTTCCACCCCAAATACGAAGCCAAAAAATGTGAGTGCACCGAGGGATAGTAACGCGATAAAAAGCAGATTAAGCAACAGGCCCGCCCTACTCATTTCAGGGATGGTAATTCGTCCACTTCCATAAACTATAGCGTTGGGTGGTGTTGCCACGGGAAGCATAAAAGCGCAACTAGCCGCAAGTACGGTTGGTATTGCAAACAGCAAGGGATTCTCCCCTAATCCTATTGCTATGGATGCCAAAATGGGCAAAAAGGTAGCGGTGGATGCGGTATTACTAGTCATTTCAGTTAAAAATACCATCAGGGCAATCACAATAACCACCAATAAAACGATAGGCCAATTTTGTAAACCACCAATTCCACTACCGATCCAAGCAGCTAGACCTGTTGAGCTAATGGCTGAGGCCATGCTAAGCCCTCCACCAAACAATAACAAGATACCCCATGGTAGGCGCTGCGCATCTTTCCATTCCAAAATACCCTGGTAATTCCCTCCTTGTTCATCATCATTAGCAGACGAATCTGCAGGCGAGCCTGAATCAATATCGTCTGAGCTTTGATCCACATCTTTGCGTTGTTTACCTGCTGGTACTAAAAACAGTGCAACCCCAATGGCAATAGCGATTCCCGCATCCGATAAACCAGGCAAATAGGGCGCTAAAGCTGGCCTGAACATCCATAGTAAGGCCGCTGAAACGAAGAGAATACCTACTTTTTTCTCTTGATTGGTCATTTTACCCAGCTGGTCTAATTCTCTTGCAATTAACCCTTTACCCCCAGGTATTTCAGTAATTCTAATAGGATATATCCATCGGGTAAGCACAAAGTAGAGCAGTGGAATAGACACCAATAAAAGGGGGACGCCGACTTTCATCCATTCCAAAAAACCGACTTCTATTCCATAGTTTTCTAACATAAAAGCTGCCAGTAGAGCATTGGGCGGAGTTCCAATGAGTGTGCCCATACCCCCAATATTACAGGCGTATGCAATACTTAGTATGAGAGCAAGTTCGAAATTTGTTTTTTCTTTAGTTGATTTCAAGTCTGATGACTCGCTGTTCTCCGCACCACGATCGATCAATGCAAGTATAGAAAGGGCTATCGGCAACATCATTATAGCCGTAGCGGTGTTACTGACCCACATACTTAAAAAAGCAGCGGCAACAATAAATCCTAAAATAATAGATTTTGGCGCTACCCCTACTCTAGATACAATGACCAGCGCCACTCTACGGTGTAAATCCCATTTCTCCATCGCAATGGCTAGTATAAAACCACCTAAAAAAAGAAAGATTAACGGATTGGCATAAGGCGCTGTGGTTGCAGCAATAGCTTGCACCCCAAGTAAAGGGAATAGGACGATAGGCACCAGAGCAGTAACTGAAATAGGTACCGCTTCGGTAATCCACCAAATACCCATAAAAATCGTAACTGCAGCGGCATACCACCCTTCCTGGCTAAGCCCTTCAGGTGGTGATAGAAGAAGCATGATAATGAGCACTAGAGGGCCCAAGATCATGCCAAAACGTCCTAAATCGATGTTATTAATCATCTAGCCAATATTCTAAATAAGGGATATTATATATACTAGTCCAACCAAAAATGCGTAATCCATTACTCATTTGCCAGACAGCTGGACGAAATCCACCTTCCCGTTTTGGCAAATGACTGGCCTCTTCTAATGCTTCAGAAATAGCTGCTTGATGTTCAAACTCCCATAGATCTTTTTCTAAGGGGTCAGTTTTTAAGGCTTGGGCTCGATGGACTGCTTCTTCTAGCAGACTCTGCTCACCAGAGTACTCATAACCCAATACTAAGCTACTAATTGAAGATAAATAGGATTCCATATCATGATTATACGGTGGAACATCTCGTACCCGAATAGCGTGATCGATGATCGATTGTCGGTACTGGGGTTCATCCGTCATTTGAATGACTTTTCGCATTCCATTACTCACGTACACTTGAGAATAACCGTAGCGATTAATGACTATAGAATTACCTTGATCAGCGTCATATTGAAGATGTATCATTCGTTCAACACGATCCATTAGTTCGGCTTTATAGACGGGATCTTTTGTGGCATCTACCACTTCTGCGAGATTCCAAACCGAAAGATAAAGTCGACGGCCTTTGAGTCCATGCTCGTCGAACACTCGTTTTACATAATAATTTGCGGTTTCTTTGGCGACTTCTAAGCCTCTATGATTCCCATCCAAGTAATAGGATGAGACCCATCCTGCTACCCATACATGAGCGCTCAACAAGGAAGTATAATGTTGGTCGGCATGACGTCGGCCCATTCCAACATAGGGTGATCCTTTAGGTTGAGCAGCTGATTGCAAGGCATTAAGTGATTCGTTGGTATCTCCAACATACTCAGGATCTTTAGGCCAGTGTACATTGTCTACATCCATAGTGTGTTTAGAACTGGCTTTAGCCACTCTGTAATAATCCGGGTTTCCAGTGCGGATAAATTGGAGCCACCACATGTAATCATTGGCTGGCTCGTTATTGGTCCACATTTGCCATTCATTGCGATAGTAATAGGTCAGGAAGTCTCCATAATTTAGCATTCCATACCAAGGCTCCCACTGCTGGTTATACCGCATCCACTCAAATTTATAATCCAAATGACGTTCGTAGTCAGCAAAGGCATCCGAGGCCGCTGCCATCTTTCCAAAAGCCTCTGATTTGGCGTACCATTCAGGGCTAGCGTGTGCCACCGGGGGCTTCATGAGGGTTTTTACCTGATTGGCTGCATCTGCTAGGGGTTGAGATGAGCCTGAGTTTGATTTATTAGAACCATGGAAGTAAAAAATCATATCGGTAGTTTTAGCTAAGCCTTGTGCAAAATTAGCTATCATCCCGCTATCAGTATTGTTGTCTTGTTTAGCAAAACTCATAGGTTCCACATTTGGACTCCAAGCATAAGCATGTAAGGTTTTTGCGGCATCATCCACATACAATTCTTTTGGATATTCCTCGAAAAAGTGTTCAAACGCTACCGTGATACC
>NTKP01000010.1 GCA_002457365.1 Rhodothermaeota bacterium MED-G12 | reverse complement strand
TAGGCCGGCTTTCTTCATTTCCTGAGCAACATCTACCATTTCATCTAGGGATGGGGTAATTAGGCCGCTAAGCCCAATCATAGCGACTTTATGTTCAATAGCAGCTTCAATAATCTTGTGCGTGGGTACCATGACCCCGAGATCAATTACATCGTAGTTATTACAGGCAAGTACCACTCCTACAATATTTTTTCCAATATCATGAACATCACCTTTTACTGTCGCAAGTAATATTTTAGTACGTGAAGTATCTTGTTTGAGGAGTTCTTTTTCAGCTTCTAAATATGGGGTTAGGTGGGAAACTGCTTGTTTCATAACCCTTGCACTTTTTACCACCTGTGGTAAAAACATTTTTCCTTCGCCAAAGAGATCTCCAACTACATTCATTCCATCCATTAAAGGACCCTCTATGACTTCCAGTGGCGAGGAGTAATGGAGTCGTGCTTCTTCTACATCTTCGATAATAAACTCGGTTATTCCTTTGATCAAGGCATGCTCTAAACGCTTGCTCACCCCTTCTTCTCTCCAAGCTAGTTGAACTTTTTCTTTAACTTGTCCGTCATCCTTATACGAGTCGGCTAACTCTAAAAGTCGCTCAGTTGCATCATCACGCTTATTCCAAAGCACATCCTCAACACATGTGAGTAGTTCTTCAGGTATTTCGTTATATACTTCTAATTGAGTCGGATTAACAATGCCCATATCCATACCATGTTGAATAGCATGGTATAAGAAGGCAGCATGAATGGCTTCTCGCACTTTGTTATTTCCGCGAAATGAAAAGGAGACATTGCTTACCCCGCCAATAATATGCGCACCAGGTAAATGCTCTCTAATCCATTTAGCTGTCAAGAAAAAATCCACTGCATTGTTACGGTGTTCTTCCATCCCAGTTGCTACCGGAAATATGTTAGGATCTAATATGACATCCGATGCATCATATCCTAGGTCGTGTACTAGTATGCGATACGAACGCTCGCAGATTTCAATTCTCCGCTCCAATGTGTCAGCTTGACCATCTTCGTCGAAGGCCATGGCGATTACAGCGGCACCAAATTTTTGGATAATTCGTGCACGCTCGATAAAAATCTGTTCTCCATCCTTTAAAGAAATGGAATTAACCACCCCCTTACCCTGCAGGGTTTTCAATCCCGCCAAAATAACATCCCATTTTGAGGAATCCACCATTATAGGTATTCGAGCTATGTCAGGCTCAGAAGCAATAAGGTTTAAGAAGTGTGCCATCTCCTGAGCACTATCTAATAACCCTTCGTCCATATTCACATCAAGTATCTGAGCCCCCCCTTCTACTTGGTCACGAGCAACATCTAAGGCCTGTTCGTACAGACCTTCTTTAATCAGACGTAAAAATCGTTTAGAGCCCGTTACATTGGTACGTTCGCCTACGTTAATGAAATTGGTATTAGGGCCTACAATAAAGGGTTCTAATCCACTTAGCCGTAAGGGTGAGGGCTTCATAGCTCCTCCTTTACAGTACGCACCCTTGGCTCATATTCACTAGCAAGTGACGCTATCTGTTTTATATGCTCTGGGGTAGTACCACAACAGCCCCCTATAATATTGATCATATTCTCTTGTAAAAATGGGTGTAATTCTGTGGCCATTTCCTCCGGACTTTGGTCATACTCACCAAATTCATTAGGTAATCCTGCATTTGGATAGGCACTTATAAAATGTGGCGCATTATTTGACAAAACCCGAACATAATTCTTCAATTGAGACGCTCCTAAGGCACAATTTAATCCAACACTGAGTATTGGCGCATGGGATACTGATATAAGAAAGGCTTCAACGGTTTGTCCAGATAGGGTTCTCCCGCTTGCATCGGTAATGGTACCTGAAATCATGATTGGAAGCTGTTGATTGCGTTCGTCAAATAGCTCCAACAATCCAAAGATGGCAGCCTTGGCATTCAACGTATCAAAGATGGTTTCGATGAGTAGTAGATCGGCTCCCCCATCCATTAATCCGCCGGCTTGCTCTTTATAAGCCTGCGCTAATTCGTCAAATTGAACAGCTCTATACCCAGGTCGTGTTACGTCGGGTGATATTGATGCGGTACGATTGGTCGGGCCCAATGCTCCGGCTACATATTTAGGCTGTTCGGACGCAAACTCTTCTATGGCCTGCCTGGCCAATTGAGCACTCACTTTATTCAACTCATAGGCATAGTCACTCAAATCGTAGTCTGCTTGTGCAATAGAGGTACTAGAAAAGGTATTGGTCTCTAAAATATCAGCTCCAGCATCCAAGTAGGCCAAATGAATATCTTTTATGATATCTGGCCGAGTCAGAGATAAAAGGTCGTTGTTGCCTTTTAGGTCAACATGATGGTCGATGAACCGATCCCCTCGAAAATCTGCCTCTCCAAGTCGGTGCTGCTGAATCATGGTTCCCATTGCACCATCTAAAATCAATATCCGCTTTTCTAAATCTTGTTGAATCATTTTATCCATAAATTAGGGCGTAAATATACACATACACCCCGCAATACCCAAGCTTTAGCGGCCTACATTCAGGTGCAACTTCGACCCTTTATAGATTGACCATAAGGGAGTAGCTAATGCCAACTGCACCCTACCAAAGTCGGTTCTAAAGGAATAGCTAAACCCTGCCGACCATACTGTTTGATTGGTACCTGGTACTTCCATGTTGGGCTCAAAAAATTGAAAATAGGCTCCGGCGGTAAATAATTCCCAGAAATCGTTGTCTCTCATGCGAATGACATAACTAGTTTTGAATCGATAGGCCCATTGTGCATCGAATTGACGCTCATAAAAACCAGGCAGGCTTTTGGCACCACCAAATACAATGGCGTAGGTCCAAGGTACTTCCTCAGCCCAAACCTGATCGTACACCTGATTTACTCGTAGAAAACCTACGCCTTTTTTAGGTGATTCAAGTGTAGTTTCAAGGTGCAATGAATGAAGCCATTGAGTTGTATTTCCGGGAAATTGAGGGCTTATCGGTGTGCTTTTTTGGTGAGTTGATCGCACGTCTAATTGAGTAGCTAAGTTCCATTCAGCGATGTTAAAACGCTGATACGTTCCTAATTCTACCGCGATAGCTTGGTAGGCATGTAAATTGGTTGGTAGTTGACGGGTAGAGCTGCTATTCTCCCAAGCCAAATTCAGAGTATACTTTCGGTCTACATCTACAAGCCAACCTCCTCCTAAGCCGACTATACTTTGTTGATATACACTATCTCTTTGTTCTAGCTCAATAAAAGCGTCTAAAAGAAATTGCTCGCTAATAGGTTGCTGTATACGGAGTGAGGTTGAGGTATAATCGATATCGGTTCGAGTAAATCGAAAATCCAAAGCCTGATTCACCTTCCATAGTTCAGGAATTCGTAACTCTAGATCACCCACTAACATCCATCGGTTCTCATCTAAGGGCACCACTCCTAACACACCTTCGACCGTACTTTTAGGAATACGTGTCCCGGATTGTTTATCCAATTGATTTGCTGGTTTACTAGTTTGTATGCTTAAGAATAATTCAACCTGCTCTTTTGCATGGTCTTCATTGAGTTGATCAATCTGAAGCCATTCATTGGAAGCTAGTGGCCGCTGCTTGTTGACCAACACATTTGTCACCAATTCACTTATCCATTCGTCGCTGTAGGGTTTATTCAGAAGTGTATCTATAATGACATCGGAAATGAATGTCCTTATTGCCGCAGACTTATTTTGCTGACCTAAGCTAGGTGTATACTCCTTGGTTTTTGGTTGATTGAGGGTTGCATCAACCAGTACAAATCGGGTTAATTTGTATGGATTTTTGGCGGATTGAGCATACACAAGTGGTGTAAAACCTATGGCTAACAGGCTTATGCAAATGAGAAAAATTGCAGGACGATGCAGGTGCAATACGGTGAGTTTGTGTTGATTATCTGAGCTTGTTCATAATCAGCTAAAGGTTCTATTATAGCATAGAAGCATTAAAATAGATAGTAAAAAAAAATTGTGCTAACTATTCTTTTTGGATTTAAATGTGATTAATTTTATAGGTTATTCGTTGTTTTTTTGATAGCCATTAAGCAGTCATCTTTAACGGCTTTTTGTAATCTTGTTTAACGGCTTTTCAATAGTCTTATCTCGTTTTTATCCCATTTTGAAGCTTTCACTTTAATCTATTCATTTTATTTCCTACTAATTTATTTCCTACATGAAAAACAGTTACAAAGAACTTATTGAGCAGACGTACTACTTTCCCCAAGAAGGTTTTGATCTCCACGATGGAACTCTTCATTTTAATGGTATCGATCTTAAGAAAATAATAGATACCTATGGAACTCCCTTTCGAATTAATTATTTGCCAAAAATTAGGGAACAAATCCAAGAAGCTCGATGTCTATTTAATAAGGCTATGGAGAAGCACTCCTATGAAGGTTCGTATGAATTTTGTTATTGTACCAAGTGCTGTCACTTTAGTCATGTGGTTAAAACAGCGCTTAAGGAAAAGGTTTCGTTGGAAACATCTTCTTCATTTGACATAGATCTTATCTTAAAACTATACGAACAAGGTGCTCTAACGAAAGAAACCACGATCGTTCATAATGGTATTAAGACCGAAGAGTACATTGAAAAAATTCGATTTTTACAAAACCAAGGCTTTGAACATACCATCACCATATTGGATAGTGTACAAGAACTAGATCGGATTACTATGCATAAGCTAGAACGGCCAATAAAAATCGGTCTTCGGATAACCATTGATGAAGAGCCTCAAGCAGCTTATTACACATCTAGATTAGGTATTAATAAACGAGAATTATTGGAATTGGTTAAGGAAAAAATACAGCCAAACCCCTTACTTGACCTTCATATGATCCATTTCTTTGTGGATTCAGGGATCAATGATAATTTATATTACTGGGGTGAATTCAAAAAAGCCCTGCAATTATACACCCAGATTAAGCAATTGGCTCCATCCCTCCAAGCCTTAAATATTGGCGGTGGCTTTCCAATTAGAAACAGCCTAGGATTCGAATATGATTACGAATACATTGTGGATGAAATCGTCCGGAACATCAAAGAAACCTGTGAAGAAGCACAGGTATCAGTGCCTGATATTTACACTGAATTCGGAAAATATACCGTTGGTGAAAGTGGGGCTGTTATCTTCAAAGTTATCGAACAAAAACAACAAAATGATACTGAATTATGGTACATCATTGATAATAGCTTAATGAATACCATACCTGATGCCTGGTCCATCAATGAAAAATTTATTCTACTCCCTATTAACAAGTGGGAACATAGTTATAAACGTATTCATATTGGTGGTATAAGCTGTGACCATTCCGATTACTATAACTCTGAGCAGTTAAATCAACAAATACTTTTGCCTGCATACGAAGATAAAAAAGATGAGGATCCTCTGTACATTGGGTTTTTTCACACAGGTGCGTATCAGGAAGCAATTTCGGGGTATGGGGGCATAAAACACTGCCTAATCCCGTCACCACGACAAATTGTAGTAGACAAAGATGAACATGGTAATCTTATAGATTATCTTTACCGAGACGAACAATCCGTCAGTAATATGCTATCCATACTCGGCTATGATGAATAATGCTAATTTCTATTGGTGTACTGTTTTCATTCCTCTAATTTGGACAGTAATACTAACACTCCACCTAATAATAAGAAAATTCCAATGACGATTAATATGGTTTGAATAATCGACATAACCCTCCTCTAACTCAATTAACTATCTTTAATACAGTTTAACTTTATAACGCTAAAAGGCAATGTCAAAAGGACCAATTTCTACTTTTTTACAAACTAATTTTAAGCACTTTAATGCCGCCGCATTAATTGAAGCTGCCCAAGCCTATGAACAGAAGTTACTAGAAGGCCATTCTATGTTGGTAAGTTTGGCCGGAGCAATGAGTACTGCAGAATTAGGGATAAGTTTGGCAGAAATGATTCGGGCAGATAAAGTTCATGCTATTTCATGCACAGGGGCTAACTTAGAAGAAGATGTGTTTAATTTAGTGGCTCACGAACACTATAAGCGCATTCCTAATTATCGGGACTTAAGTCCTTTTGACGAACAAGAGCTACTCAACAATCATTATAACCGAGTCACAGATACCTGCATACCTGAGATGGAAGCAATGCGAGTAATTGAGGAGCATTTAGTCCGGCGATGGGTCAATGCCGCTAGCAATGGAACTCGGAAGTTTCCTCATGAATATTTTTATGACCTACTGTTGTCAGGAGATATTGCATCATCCTATCAAATTAACCCGGAACACTCTTGGCTACTAGCCGCCGCAGAAAAGAATTTACCCATCGTTGTTCCTGGTTGGGAAGACTCTACCTGTGGGAATTTCTTCGCCTCTCATTGCATCGAAGGCAGAACCAATCCACAGGTTGTAAAATCCGGGATAGAATATATGATTGAACTGGCGGCATGGTATCAGAAAGAATCTGTAAAAGGTATTGGCTTCTTCCAGATTGGTGGTGGAATCGCTGGAGACTTCCCCATTTGTGTGGTACCTATGATTGAACAGGATTTGGGTATCTCAGTGCCTTTATGGTCATATTTTTGCCAAATTAGTGATTCAACCACTAGTTATGGGTCCTATTCCGGGGCTATTCCTAACGAAAAGATAACGTGGGGGAAATTAGGTGTGGATACCCCAAAATTTGTCATAGAATCTGATGCAACCATTGTTGCTCCACTTATTTTTGCGTATCTACTAGACAAATAAATTTTTCGGAATTAATGTTTTCACGCCTAATCACTTCAAAAAAAAATGATACCCATCTTCCAAAGCTAGATAGCGCCTTGGATCTGTATGATTCTCTACTGCTTCCTCGACTCATTGAGGAGAAGATGCTTACGCTTTTACGGCAAAATAAAATAAGCAAGTGGTTCTCGGGTATTGGACAAGAAGCCATTTCGGTTGGGGTGACAAATGCCTGTCATAATGAAGATTTTCTACTCCCCATGCACAGAAATTTGGGCGTTTTCACAAGTAGAAATGTACCTCTCTACCCCCTTTTTTGTCAACTTTTTGGCAAGGCTGATGGCTTTAGCTCGGGCCGTGAACGATCTTTTCATTTTGGTAGCTTAGAGCACAGGATAGTTGGTATGATATCACACTTAGCGGCTATGATGCCTGTGGCAGACGGTTTAGCACTTGCCAACAAATTACGAGATAATCAATCTATTGCTGTATCCTTTTGCGGGGATGGAGCCACTAGTGAAGGTGATTTTCATGAAGCCTTAAACCTGGCTGCTGTTTGGAATTTACCTGTAGTCTTTATCATAGAGAATAATGGATATGGTCTATCCACTCCAACATCGCAACAATACGCATGCGAACATTTAGTAGACCGTGCCATTGGCTATGGTGTTAAAGGTATACAAGTCGATGGGAATGATATTTTTGCTGTAATGAATGCCATAAAAGAAGCCCGAGCCAGTGCTTTAAAGGGTAAACCAGTGCTCATTGAAGCACAGACATTTAGAATGCGGGGACATGAAGAGGCTTCTGGGACGGCGTATGTGCCCAAAGATATGATGGCTGAATGGGCAAGGAAAGATCCCATCGTGCGTTTTGAGCAGTATCTTCGCCAGAATTTCGACTATACCGATCAGCAATTTTCTGAACATAGCAAACGGCTTAGAGAATTGTTCAAAACGGACTTAAACAAAGCACTAGTTGCCAATAATCCCAGTTTTGATGAAGAAGTCGAACGAGCAGCTATTTTTGCCCCTCAATACAGATCTAGCTCTACTCCTGAGGCTACGGTAACAAAAAACGTGGTAGAAAAACGGTTTGTCGATGCAATTTCTAGTGCATTATCACAGAGTCTACGAGAAGACGAAAAAGTGCTTCTTATGGGACAGGATGTAGCCGAATATGGTGGGGTTTTTAAAATATCTGACGGGTTCCTAAGCGAATTTGGGGAACAACGAATTAGAAACACACCCATCATAGAATCAGGTATTTTAGGGGCTGCTTTAGGTTTATCATTGGATGGTTTTAAACCCATTGTTGAGATGCAATTTGCCGATTTTGTGAGTTGTGGGATGAATCAAATCATTCAAAATATTGCCAAATCGCATTACCGTTGGACGCCGGGAATTAATGTGACCATTCGCTTACCTCATGGAGCAGGTGTTGGGGCAGGGCCATTTCATTCACAATCTCCAGAATCATGGTTTATGCCTCATGCGGGCCTGAAAATTTTAGTACCATCCACTGTAGAAGATGCCCAAAACATGCTTTACAGTGCCATATTAGAACCTAACCCGGTGTTGTTTTTTGAACATAAAAGACTTTACCGTAGCCTAAGGGAGGCGGTACCTGCCAAGGCAGAATGGACCGATATTCATGCCGCTAGGGTACTACGCGAAGGGAACGACATGAGTATCATTACTTTTGGCTGGCCCGTTCATTGGGCTATAGATATGGCTACAGAAATGGCCCAACAAGGCATTTCTGTTGAGATCGTTGATTTAAGGAGCTTAGCCCCTATCGATTGGTCCACTCTGCTAGGTTCTGTTAAGAAAACGAATCGTGTTTTGTTGCTTCAAGAAGCCTCGGAAATAATGGGCCCCATGAGTGAGATTGCTGCTTATCTTTCAGAGCACGCCTTTCAGTGGTTAGATGCTCCTATCAAAAGAGTATCATCTATCCATACACCTATCCCATTCAACAAGAATTTAGAAGATGGCTATTTAGGACAACATCGCCTCAGGGAGCAGGTGTTGGATTTGTTAAATTACTAAGCCATTGCTGAGGTTAAATTTATACGTAGTTATGCGGATGAATGAGGCGTTTGATAAGTAGCATAAGTATTCCATTAACGTCCATCGTAGAAAATCCTTTGATTGCTCTATCAGCGTCTAACAATGCATTAAATATTGCCATCATATCCGCAGCAGTATACCGCTTTGCATCGGCGGATAATCGCTTGAAGTAATATGGTGAGTTTATGTGAAGAGCTTTTTGTATCTCATTGTCTGATTTAGAAGCTTGCTTAAGCCGAATGATCTGCCACAGTTTTAAAAAATCTGAATATAAAAAAGCCACAATACGAATAAGTTCACCGGTATCAGATTTACTTTGTTGTAGGATTCTCTCGGCAATAAAAAAGGCTTCTTGAATCTTTTTTTGGTTTATAGCTTCTTTGAGTTCAAACACATCGAAACCTCGATAGGACCCAACGATGGAACGGACTTTTTTAAGGTCAATTTTACCTTCACTATTGGCTGTATAGGTACAAATTTTATCTATTTCTGAAGATAAAAGCTTCAAATCATTGCCTACTAATTGGGCCAGTAATTGGGCAACTTGTTCACTTAAGCTAGTTGAGTATTCTTGTTTAGCCCAGCCCATTACCCAACTCGCTAAATGATGATCTGCTAGAGGATCAAATAATAAATTATGTATCCCGGCCTGATGTAATCCCTTTCCTAGTCGAGTATTTTTTGGGATTTTTGTCTCCAAATGTACTACAAAAATAGTTTGAGGATTCGGGTGCTGTAGATAATGCAAGAAGTCATCTTGTACATTAGCATGCATTCTTTTGAAAAGATCATTGGCATTTTTCACCACTACCAATCGCCTCTCAGCCATCATAGGATAACTTTTGACTAATTGAAGGACCGCTTCTAACTGCACCTCATTTCCATAGAGAAAATCACTATTGAAATCACGTTCATGTGATGGAATTATTTGAAGAATTCGCTGTAAAAATCGATCTATAAAGAAATGCTCACTCCCTTCAATCACATAAATTGGATGAACTTCTTCCCTGTTTAATGAAGCAATTGCTTCGCGAAAAAGCTCAAGGGATGAATTCTTTGGTGCCATGTTACACTGAGTAAGCTAAGGTTTATTAGGGCGTTATCCTTCCCATCATGCGAGGGAATGCAATGGTCTCTCTAACATGACTAAGTCCGCATATCCAAGCAACTGTTCGTTCTAACCCTAAGCCAAATCCAGCATGGGGAACACTTCCAAAACGTCGTAAATCGATGTACCAATCAAATACTTCTGGGTCCAAACCCTCTTCCTCAATTCTAGCAAGAATGAGGTCCAAATTATCTTCCCTTTGGCTTCCACCAACAATTTCACCGTACCCTTCTGGGGCTAAAATATCCACTCCAAGAGCATAGGTATCCGTTTCGTCTCGCTTCATATAGAAAGCTTTTATTTCAGCGGGCCAATGTGTTACCATAACAGGTACATCAAATTGCATGGTCAGTACCGTTTCATCACTTCCCCCGAAATCGGAACCCCATGTAAATTCTTGGGCCGATTTTTTCCATTTTGGAATATTACGCAAATCTTCTTCCATCTGATCAACACGAGTACGGATATCAATAATGCGTTTTTCTATCTGCTTCTTTCTCCATTTTTTTGCAGAACCATGTTCTTTTTGAATAGCATCTTGTTCCTGGAGGAGTTCTTCTTTATCGGTTTTTCGTTGTTGAATTAATTCATCTAATACTTTAGCTGTTTTCTCTGAGTTAAGTATGTCAACCGCTTCATCGTATTTGATTCGTACAAAATCTTTTTCAACCAATCGTTTAAGAGAACTGGTATCACGTTCCAATAGCGCTAATTCATGATGATATTTATCTAGTACTTCAGCAACGATAGATTTTAACATATCTTCTGCTAAATCCATGTTCATCTCTAGGTCATAGAAAGCCATCTCTGGTTCAATCATCCAGAATTCAGACAAATGGCGACGTGTTTTGGATTTTTCGGCCCTAAATGTCGGACCGAAGGTGTAAATGAGACCGTGAGCCATCGCAAGAGCCTCACCGTAAAGTTGACCTGTTTGCGCTAAATAGGCTTTTTCATTAAAAAAATCAGTCTCAAATAAGGTCGTACTCCCTTCTGCTGCATTGGGGGTAAAAATAGGTGTATCTGTCTGAATAAATCCTCTTGATTGGAAGAAATTATGTATAGCAAATATGATTCCATTTCGCACACGCATAGCAGCCCATTGTCGCTGGCTACGCAACCATAAATGACGACGGTTCATTAAAAACTCAATGCCATGTTCTTTAGGTGTGATTGGATAATCTGCCACTAATTGAATTACTTCAAGCTTCTTAACTTGGAGTTCTACCCCACCAATACTTCGTTCATCCGATACCACAAATCCATGTAAGCGAATGGAGGATTCTTGCTTTAAACTAACCGCTGCTTCCCAGCTATCCTCAGACACTTCTTCTTTATTCACTATACATTGGCACATTCCAGAACCGTCTCTACATTCGATGAATACCAAGCTTCCACTGCTTCTCACATTGTACACCCAGCCAGCAAGGTCAACATCCGTGGAGATATGATTTTTTAATTGATGAATATACGTCAATTGTCTTTTCATTCTTTTATCTATGATTCTATTTTGGGGTTAGTTTAGCTTCAACAAATTCACTTTCACTCATAAACCCTTGAGCAAAAGTCATCATATCTTCGGCAGGAACTCGATCAATATGCTCAACTAATTCATCTAAGTCTACATGACGCTTATAGTAAATCTCACTTTTAGCTAATCGCATCATCCGGTTAGATGTATTTTCTTGACTCAAAAGGAGTTTTCCTTTCAATTGAGCTTTGGCTTCTGATAATTCTTTACTTGCTATTTCCTCTTTTGCAAGAAGACTTAGCTGTTCAACTACTAATTCATGTACATGTTCAACGTACTCTTTATCAGTACCAACATAGACCCCCCAAATTCCTGTTTCCAGAAAACTTTGGTTAAACGTTTGTACCGAATAACAGTATCCATACTTTTCTCGAATATTTTGATGAAGACGAGAACTCATGCCACCACCTAATAAGGTATTAGTAAGTAATAGTACATACTTTTGCGCATCATCAAAATGTAGCCCTCTTCTGCCCCATATATAATGTGTCTGTTCAATACTTTTTGTCAGGGATAGAGGAGTAGTATCTAGAGGACTTAATACTTCAATAGGGTGCTCTACCAATTGTCTATCTTGACTTGTAAGTACCCTTTGACAATACTGTAACACCGTGTCATGATCTACCTTTCCCGCAACAGCTACAATTAAATTTTCAGGGGCGTAACGATCTCTCATATATTGGAAAAGATCGGCATCTGAAAATGCAGATACCGTTTCTTCGTAACCTAAAATTGGCCTTCCAAGTGGGTGATTTTGGAATAAATGACTAGTGAATTCTTCAAACAAATAATCATCCGGGGAATCGCGGTACATTTTCATCTCTTCTATCACAACCTTTTTTTCCTTTTCAATTTCCTCTTTCGGAAAGATTGGATTCATTACCATATCTGATAACACATCTAAGGCTGTCGTTAATTCAGTGTCGAGGCAACGAGCATAGTAACAAGTGTATTCTGTAGAGGTAAAAGCATTTAGGTAACCACCAACGGATTCCATAGACTGTGCAATTTCAAAGGCCGTTCGATTTTTGGTTCCTTTAAATAACATATGTTCTAAGAAATGGGTTACCCCTGCCTGTTTCTGCGTCTCATGACGTGCACCGGATTTGACCCAAATACCTGCAGTTACACTTTTTACACTGGGAATATGTTCTGTTACAACGGTTAAACCGTTAGTTAAAACTGTTTTGGTTATTAAATCATCCATATATATAAGGTATTAACTCTAGCGAAATTTGGATAGCGCTATTTAACAAGTCTATTCAAGCGCTCGTTTTTACTATTCATTATTATTCCGAAATGTAAAGATACAGCAATCACTCAGAATCTACCTGACTTTTCTACCGTTGATTCTTAGTAATTAGCTTGATTAACCAAAAAAGGCACTCCCTAATGGAGTGCCTTTTTATAGAAAATGCATTACTGTAATGTTCAGTCACGTGGCATGAGTGCTTTTCTGGATAGACGTAATTTTCCACCATGTTCTACTTTAAGTAAAACAACATCTATTTCGTCTCCAAGTGCAAGGTAATCAGACACTTTTTCCACTCGTTTGTGATCGATTTCTGAGATATGCAGCAAACCATCTTTACCGGGCGCTACTTCTACAAAGGCTCCAAAGTCCTTAATAGATTTTACTACCCCTTTATAAGTGGCGCCTTCTTCTAAATGACCCACGATCATTTTTATTCTCTTTTTAGCTTCTTCCGCTTTTGCTAAATCATTGGCAGAAATAGTAATGACTCCTTTACCTTTGTCATTTTCTTCAATGATAATTTCGGTGCCAGTCTCTTTTTGAAGAGTTTGTATTACCTTCCCGCCAGGGCCGATAACCGCACCAATGTCACTACCATCAATTTCCATTTTTAGGAATTGTGGAGCATACTGCGAGAGTTCTGTACGTGCAACAGAGATACTCTCTGCCATTCTTTCAAGGATATGTAGTCGTCCAACTCGAGCTTGCTCTAAGGCTTCCTCGATTATCTCAAAACTAATACCTTGAACTTTCATATCCATTTGACAGGCGGTAATACCATCGACGGAACCAGCGGTTTTAAAATCCATATCACCCATGAAATCTTCTTCACCACGAATGTCTGATAACACCACTGTATGTTCATCACCGACAATCATACCCATAGCAATCCCGGCTACTGGTTTTTTAAGGGGAACACCTGCGTCCATCAATGCCAATGAGCCTCCACATACAGAAGCCATTGAAGATGAACCATTGGATTCAGTTATATCCGAGATTACACGTACCACGTAGCTAAACTCGTCAAAACTAGGCATCATTTTCCGAAGTGCTCGTTCTGCTAGGTGTCCATGTCCAATTTCTCGTCGTCCAGGGCCTCGCATAAAACCAGCTTCTCCCACCGAGTAAGGTGGGAAATTGTAGTGGAGCATAAACTTTTTTGCTTCCTGATCAAAAAGAGTATCTACATTTTGTTCATCTCTTTTTGTTCCCAAGGTAACGGACACAAGAGCTTGAGTCTCTCCTCTGGTAAAAATGGAAGAACCATGTGTTCGAGGGATATAACCAACTTGAGTCCAGATATCTCTAATATCTACTGGTGATCGCCCATCAATACGTCTTTTTTGAGTTAAAATCATGTTCCGCAGCTCATCTTTCTCAATCTGACTCAACAATCCTTTTGCTTCTGAGATGAATGCTTCATCCTTTTCTTGTTCTTCAAGGCTAGCAATGGCTGCATCTTTAATTTCTTTGATTTTGGCATTGTACTCTTCTTTACCAAGACCAATACCAATGACCGCCTTCATTTTTTCTTCTGCTAAAGTTTTAACTTCTGATTCAACAGTTTCATCAGCTTTAGCCGGTATAAACTCACGTTTTTCTTTGCCTAATTCTTTACGTAATTCATCTTGGAAATCACATAATTTAGCGATAGAAGCATGGGCTATTTTGATGGCTTCGAGCATTTCAATTTCAGAAATCTCATCCATTTCACCTTCGATCATTAAAACAGAATCCCGGGTACCACCTACCACCATATCAATATCGGATTCTTTTAATTCAGTCACTGTAGGATTAATAATATACTCACCATTAATTCTACCAACTCGAACCTCACCCATTGGGCCGTCGAAAGGGACATCGGATAAGTGTAGTGCCAAACTAGCACCAACGGCACCTAATACATCACCATCATTCTCATCATCGGAGGAAATTACTGAACTAATTACTTGCGTATCGTTGTAATAGCCTTTAGGGAATAGTGGGCGAAGGACACGGTCAATTAATCGACTGGATAAAATCTCTTTTTCGTTTGATCTCCCTTCTCTCTTCATAAAACCACCAGGAAAACGCCCAGCAGCTGAAAAACTTTCCTTATGGTCGACCGTTAATGGGAAAAAGTTCTGACCCGGTTTTGGTTCTTTTGCACTTACTGCGGTACATAATACCATAGTGTCACCCATACGAACCACTACGGAACCATCGGCTTGCTTTGCTATTCTACCTGTCTCGACCGACAGTGATTTGCCTGGTGCAAATTCAATACTTCTAAAATCTTCTTTCATTATTTATCTCTTTTGTTGCTTTATCCCACAAACATAGTTGTTTTGTGAGAGAAAATATTTATAAAAAAAGCTCCAGTGTGGAGCCTTTCGATTTATTTACGAATACCAAGTTCTTTTATAAGGACTCTGTACTTTTCGATATCGTTTTTCATTAAATAATTAAGTAAACGACGTCGTTTACCTACTAACTTAAGCAAACCTCTTCGTGAGGAATGGTCTTTTTTATTAGACTTTAAGTGTTCTGTAAGATGATTAATTCGGTGGGTGAATAAGGCTATTTGCCCTTCGGTTGATCCCGTATTGGTACTGTCACCACCAAAATTGGTGAAAAGTTCTTTTTTTTCTTCTGCGGTTATGCTCATGTAATTGGAATGTTATCAATTCTATATTAGTCTTAAAATATAAGCTTTTTTATGCAACAGAACAATAATTCTAAACAGCTACTTGCAAATTAAATATGTCGCTCTTCTAATATTTCTAGACTTTTCTTCATGTCTAAATTTAGCTGGGCAACTAATTCATTTGAACTAGTAAACTTTTGCTCATCACGAATTCGATCTATTAAGAATACTCTAAGATTTTGCCCATAAATTTGTTCATTGAATGAAAATAAATGAACCTCAATTCGTTGATTTTGCCCATTGAAAGTCGGTCTATTACCTATGTTCATCATCCCCTTGTACATATGGCCATCTAATTGCGCAAGAACCGCATAGATACCCTCTCTTGGTATGAGCTTATCTCTATGACTTAACTGAATGTTCGCTGTTGGGAATCCTATAGTTCTACCTCGTTCGTCACCATGCACTACTACGCCCTCAAAGCTATATGGTCTGCCCAAGAATTCTTCTGCTTGGATAGCATTTCCATGTATTTCTAGAGATTGGCGAATCTTAGTACTACTAATCGTTAAATCCCCCATTTCTTTTTTGTCCACTATCTCAACCTCAAAGTTTAGATGTGACGACATTTTCTGCAAGGTTTGGGCATTCCCATCTCTATTCTTTCCAAAGTGATGATCATACCCAATAATAAAATACGATAGGCCAATTTTAGCGGATAGTATATTGGTTACAAATTCTTCTGAATTTTGAAGAGAAAAATCTCGTGTGAATGGGATGACACACAAAACATCTACACCTATTTCACTCAAATGCCTTGAGCGTTCTTCCAAGGTCGTTAATAATTTGATACCATCATCACCCGCATGAATAATGCTTCTAGGATGTGGATCAAAGCTAACTACCACACTTCTACATGTATGTTGTTTAGCCTTTTGAACAAGCCGCTTCATCAGTGACAGATGACCTTGATGTATACCATCAAATGTACCCACTGTTAGTACGGTATCCTTTTGATAAATGATGTCATCGATGTAGCAAATCTCTGTCATACAATCAATAAATTTGAGAGAATATTAGTTGTTTAAAGAATCAAAAACATTGATTTCAATAGCTTTTTCTGACTCAAAATCACCAATTTTAGTTCTTTTTAACCCGCAAAGATGAGCACGTGATCCTAATGCAATTCCAAGATCATGGGCTATGCTACGAATATAAGTTCCTTTGGAGCAGCTGATCGTGAGTTCTAATGTGTCATCCTTGAATGAGTGAATATGGCTTGAATAAATGTGAACCGGCCGTGATTCTAACGCAATAGTTTTACCTTTACGTGCCAATTCATACAGCTTTTTACCATCTCGTTTTAACGCTGAATACATAGGTGGTATTTGTTGAATTTCACCGTTAAAATGAGCAAGTAAAACCCGTTGAATATCTTGTAAATGGATATGTTTATAGTCAGCTACTTCATCGACCTCTGTTTCAGCGTCATAGCTTGGTGTGCTTGCACCAAACTTTATCTGGGCTATATATTCTTTGGTTTGTGACTGAATTTGATCGATACTTTTCGTGGCCTTCCCAAAGCACAAAACCAACAACCCATCTGCCATAGGATCCAATGTTCCAGCATGTCCCACCTTTTTTCTTTGAATTCGGGAACGGACATATTTAACCACATCAAAACTAGTCCAACCCAATGGTTTATTAACTAGAAGTATACCAGCTAAAGTATCTGTGGCGTCAAACTCAGAAGGAAAGTTTAACGAGTCAAAAATTGGAAAATCAGTCCATTGCATACAACTAGCGTAATCACCTATTACTTCTTTTCTATTTTTTTAAATAGCTGTTCTATAGAGTCTACGTATTCACTAGTATCGTCTTCATAAAAATGAAGCTCAGGTATTTTACGTACTTGATTTCGTATCCGAGAGGCTAACTCAAATTTGATCTGCTTTTGTTGATCATCCAAATACGAATATATTGTTTTGGGATCACGGTTTGGCGAAAAAACGCTTAAATATACTTTAGCTATCGATAAATCAGGGCTTAACTGCACTTTAGTGATGGTTACAAAACACCCATCAGGCTGGAAGTTACGCTGAATAATTTCCCCTAAATCTCGACGAAATAACTCATTTAACCGTTGTAAGCGGATACTCATGTTAATTTGATTCGTCTAAGGTTCGTTTTTCTTCGGTCATTTTATAGCTTTCAAAGGAGTCTCCAACCTTTAAGTCATTATAATTCCGAATACTGATTCCACATTCGTAACCAGAACTCACCTCTTTTACATCTTCCTTGAAACGTTTTAAAGCCCCAATTTCACCATCATAGATAACAACTCCATCTCGTATGATGCGCAGTGGGTTATTTCGGTCAATTTTACCATCGGTAACATAACATCCTGCAATGGTACCTACTTTTGATACTTTGAATATCTCTCGTACTTCTACAGAACCCATGATCTGTTCTTTTATTTCGGGAGATAACAAGCCTTCAAGTGCATCTCTTACTTCATCCACCGCATCGTAGATTACACTAAATAATCGCACATCGATTTCCTCGTTCTCCGCAAGTTTTCTAGCCTGTGCGGTAGGTCGAACTTGGAAACCAATAATAATAGCATCGGATGCAGAAGCTAGAAGAACGTCCGATTCCGATATGGCACCAGCACCTGTGTGAATAATACTCACGGATACTTCCTCGGTTCCTAGTTTTTGCAGTGCACCAGATAGAGCTTCAATTGAGCCATCTACATCTGCTTTAATAATGATGTTGAGCTCAGATACTTCACCTAAGGCCATTCTTCTGGATAAGTCATCCAGCGTCATATGTTTGGTTTTTCTGAGCGCTTGTTCACGGCGAATTTGTTGACGTTGATTCGCTATTTCTTTTGCAGCTTTCTCATCGGTTGCAACACGTATTTTATCACCTGCTTGAGGCATTTCATCAAATCCTGTTAGCTGTACAGGTGTTGCGGGTCCTGCTTCTGTGATTCGTACACCTAAATCGTTCTCCATAGCTCGAACTCTACCATAACAAGGTCCAGCGACAAATGGATCCCCTACATTAAGTGTACCATTCTGGACCAAGATATTAGCCACAATACCTTTACCCTTATCTAATCTAGATTCAAGGACTACACCATCAGCACGGCGATCGGGATTAGCCTTTAATTCTAATAATTCTGCTTCAATCACTACTTTTTCAAGTAAATCGGCAATTCCCATACCCGTTTTGGCTGACACCAATGCGAACTGTGTAGATCCTCCCCAGTCTTCGACAATAACCGAATGGTCGGATAACTGCTGTTTTATCTTATCTGGTGAGGCACCAGGTTTGTCCATTTTATTAATGGCAACTACCATTGGAACACCAGCCGCCTTCGCGTGATTAATCGCTTCAATAGTCTGAGGCATAACCGAGTCATCAGCAGCAACAACAAGAATTACGATATCCGTTGCTTGTGCTCCACGTGAACGCATAGCGGTAAACGCCTCGTGACCCGGTGTATCTAGGAAGGTGATTTTCTTTTCGTTATGCAAAACCTCATAGGCTCCAACATGCTGAGTGATACCCCCAGCTTCACCCTCTGCTACTCGTGCTTCTCGAATATAATCTAACAAAGAAGTCTTACCGTGGTCAACATGGCCCATTACTGTAATAATGGGTGCTCTACCTTGTAAATCAGCTTCGTCATCGACTTCTTCTTCAAACTCTTCAACCATTTCCTCTGCATCGATAAAGACAACTTCTTTACCAAACTCCTCAGAAACTAACTCAATAGTTCCGGCATCTAAACGTTGATTAATCGTAATCATGAGTCCAATACTCATACAGGCAGAAATGATATCTGTCACACTTACCTCAAGTTCTTCTGCTAAATCATTCGCAGTTATAAACTCAGTAACCTCGATAACTGAATTACCTTGCGCATCTTGTTCTTGCTGTAACTGTAATTCCTCTTCTCTTTCTTCCTTACGTTGTCTTCTTCTCTTGCCTCGTTTATTTCCGACCGTAGAACCACCCTGAATTTTTTTCAGCGTTTCTTTCATCATACGATCTACATCAATCTCATCTACTTCGGTTTTACTAACCTTCTTTTTAGACTTCTTCTTTGTAGTTACAGTAGGTTTAGTAGTAGATTTTTCTTGGGTTCCCGCTGGTGTATCAGGTCGGTCCTTCTTACGCTTTCTCTTCTTTCTAGGTTGTCCATCAGAACTTATATCACTTGTAAATGCAGCTTTACCTAATACTATTGTTCCCTTAAGCTTACCAGCACGCCCTCGAATAATGTCTTCTTCACTTTCTGCATCCGATGTTGGTTTCTGTGGTGGAGTAGTCTCTTCACCCTTTTCCTCAACATCTTGTTTTGCTTCTACAACTGTTTGCTCATCCTTAACATCTTTGGATGAATCCTCACTAGTGGATTCAGTTGTTTGCTCAGTTAATGTACTAGCTGCAGTCGTTTTAGATTCAGAAGTCACCTTTTCAGTCTCATTAACTTCTTTGTACTCATCAGAGGCAACTTCGTCATCAGAATTTGTAGAGACCGAGGAGCTTGTTAATTTTTCTTCTACAACCTCAGTAACGCTATTAGTTCGTTCTTCTTCATTTTCTGTCTCTAAATCCACTTCAACTTTGTCTTCAGCAATCTGATCTTCGCTAGAGGTTTCTTCTGTCACCTCCACTTGGCTAGGAGCGGAATCCTCATCCACGGGTTCAAGTCCACCAAGTAGATCATCTTCAATTGAGGCTGTAGGTGTTTTATCTTCTGGCTCTTCGTCTTCTAATGGCTCTAAAAATTGATCCACCGTAACACTGTCATTACGCTGATTCATCATTTGATTGCGTCTTGACTCGTATGCTTCTTTAGCGCGTTCATGATCTGCGCTTTTGGCTTTGTCTTCCCCATAAACCTGCTCTAAGACAACATACATGTCGGGTGTAATCTTAAAGTTTGGACGATTGGAGGCAGTAAGTCCTTTGTCTTCTAATGTGTCTACAATAGATTGAGTAGATACATTGAATTCAGAAGCTACTTTGAATAACGGTTTGGGTCTATTTATGGGCATGTATAAGTGTTTTGTATACGGTCTAAACTACCAATTTATGATTGAATTGTACAATTCTAATCCTCAAATTCGTAGGCAATGACTTCAATAATTTTACGAGCCAATGCTTCATCTATTTCATCGTTGGTTCGACTAACAATTTCATCGGCACTCAGTTCCAACACCGCACGAGCCGTATCACAACCAATTGAAAAAAGAAGTTGAATGGTTTGGTCACCAAAATCATCTGTGAACTCAGCTAAATCGATATCATCTTCTTCTTCTACTTCTCGATAAACATCAATTTCACATTCCGATAATTTTGAGGCAAGACGAATGTTAACACCACCTTTACCGATAGCTTTAGAAACCTGATCAGCAGGCACTAAAACACTAGCTTTTTCTCCCTTTTCGTCTAACTCAACTTTCATCACGTCAGCAGGCTGAAGTGCTCTTTTAATGAATTCAACTCGATCTTTGGTGTAATTGATTACATCAATATTCTCGTTCTGTAATTCCCTAACAATCGCGTGAATTCGAATACCTTTCATGCCAACACAAGCGCCAACGGGATCGATTCGCTCATCGTGTGACTGAACAGCCACTTTGGAACGATCACCAGGGGCTCGGGCTACTTTGACTAAGTCGATAATACCGTCAAATACTTCAGGAATCTCATTTTCAAATAAACGTTCCAAAAAGAGTTCAGAAGTCCTAGAAATAATTACGGTAGGGTTGCCATTTTTCATGTGCACACCAGTTACAACGGCACGAATGGTATCTCCTTTCCTGTATCGGTCTTTATAAATTTGTTCATTTCGAGGTAGTAAGAGTTCTACCCCATTATGATTCACAAGAATGTCTTTATTGTGACGCACCTGATAAACATCACCCAGAATGATTTCGCCAACTCGATCGGTATAATCTTCATAGATGTTGTCTTTCTCAATTTCTCGGATGCGTTGCGCTAACTGTTGACGAGCCATATTCACCGCTCTGCGTCCAAAATCCAAAATGTTAACTTCCTGAGCTAACTCATCGTACAATTCGATGTCAGGATCTATTTTTTGAGCATCTTCTAACACTATTTCACCTACAGGATCCGCTAATTCCTCTGCTGGTACAACTTCCTGTACATGCAGAATTTGAATTTCTCCTCTATCTGCATTCAAAATCACCGAAAACGCATCATCCGTTTCGTATTTCTTTCGAATCATTGTTCTAAATACATCTTCCAATATGGTTAACAGAAGATCTCGATCAATACCTTTTTCTTTTGCTATTTCAGCAAAAGAGGAAATAATTTGTTTAGAAAAATCAGGCTGCATTGAGGTGAAATTTAAAGTTAGATTGTAGGGATAATTTTGGCTTCAATAATGTGAGCAAAGGGTATTACTATGGTTTCATCTTCAACGATTAGTTGAATATTCGCGGAGTCAACTTCCTTCAATTGCCCCATGACTTTATCAACTTCTTCATTGTCTTTTCGATATCGCACTCTGCAAGTACGACCTACGTTCTTGGGATATTGACGAATATCACTCAAAGGTCTACTCAACCCTGGTGAAGAAACATTGAGCCGGTAACGACCTAGTTCTACATCAAAAGCCTCAAGTAAAAAGCCCAATTCACGGCTAATTTTAGAACAAACATCAATGGATAGATCCTCCTCTTCTTTGTCGAGATAAATCCACAACTCCATGGGCGTAGTGTGTTTGATTTCCACATCTACCACAAACACACCGTGCGAGGAAGCACATTGCTGTGCTAATTCGAAGATTTTTTCCGTGCTGGTTTCCATGCTGTTTGTACTGAGTAAACTTTTGCTTTAACTATAGTTATAAAAAATAAAAAAAGCGGGAACCTCTCGGCGCCCACTAAGACCAACAAGATAGGTTAAAATGGCGTCAATTTCAATTTCAGAAGAATTATAAAGTGTACCCTTTAGATTAATGCACCTTACATCCTCAAAATAATGTTGTTCCTTTTTTTGTAGTAATGTCTATTACTTTATACTTTATTCAATTAACTGTTCTTACTAAAAATAGAAGATACATGACCATGTTAGATGTGATGAACGAACATGCTCATGACTAACCCTATAAAGTAATTCACATTTCTTTTCAATCAACCTTACAATAACTATTGATTATTATGAAGAGTATAGGTCTTTATTTATTAGCCGCAAGCTTTTTCGCCCTCCCTTTACAAGCTCAACTTACCAAACCGAATGCCACAAGCACCGAGCAGCTTATGAACAGTGTGCAAGAGCGCAATGAGCACAGAGCTCAATCAATACTGCACTCCTACCCTATTCGCAATGTGGGTCCAGTTACCATGAGTGGCCGCGTATCTGACATCGCTGTGCATCCGGATACTGCGAGGATTTTTTACGTGGGCTTTGGGTCGGCCGGTATATTTAAGACCACCAATGGCGGAGCTACTATGCAACCCGTATTTGACAACCAGGGTGGTGCAATGGGAATAGGTGACATAGCCATTTCGAATTCTAACCCAAACATACTTTGGGCTGGTACTGGAGAAAATAATTCGAGTCGAAGTACCTATGCAGGTACCGGAGTTTATAAAACAACGGATGCGGGAAATATGTGGACGCTTATGGGCTTGGAAGGCACTCAACATATAGGGAGAATTATTATTCATCCCGAAAATCCAGATGTTGTATGGGTAGGTAGTATGGGTGCGTTGTACTCGCAAAACGAGGATCGTGGGATTTATTTGACTACAGATGGTGGACAAACTTGGAAAAAAACTCTTTTCGTAAATGATAACACAGGAGTGATAGACCTGATTATTCACCCCGAGAATCCAGATCTATTGTGGGCCGCTGCTTGGGAACGCTCTCGGGAAGCTTGGAATTTTGTTGAGAGTGGTGCCGGTTCTGCGGTCTATCATTCAAAAGATGGAGGAAATAACTGGGAATTAGCATCGGACGGCCTACCTACCGGCGCAACCTTAGGCAGAATTGGTCTGAGTATAAGTGCCGATAATCCTGATCGTATCTATGCCCTAATCGATAATCAAGATGTCCGTAAAGTCGAGTCTAATAATACAGGAAACAGGGGATTACTGGCTGATGATTTTCGGGACATTAATTCAAAGGATTTTTTATCACTGAATAATGAAGAACTCAATCAATTTTTACGACGTAATGGTTTTCCAACTAAGTACACCGCTATACGTGTTAAGGAAGACATAAGAACTAGTACATACCCCCCTAGTGCCCTAGCCGACTTTTTAGGTGATGCTAATGCAGAGCTTTTTGACACAGAAGTTATTGGCGCTGAGGTCTATAAAACCGATAACGGTGGGGAATCATGGGAAATAACGCATGATATAGCACTAGACAATGTTTACTTTACCTATGGATATTATTTTGGTGAAATCCGAGTAGATCCCAGCGATGCTAATACACTATACATAATGGGTGTTCCTATGTTAAAATCAACCGATGCTGGCAAGAACTGGACGCCCATTGCCGAAAATCAACGTATCCATGTAGATCATCAAGCTTTATGGATTAATCCCAAAGACGGAGAGCATCTTTTGCTGGGTAATGATGGTGGCTTATATGAAAGTAAGGATGGCGGGGAAAACTTCATTCACCATAACGTAGCTCCAGTGGGTCAATTTTATACCGTGAATGTAGATATGGATACACCTTATAATATATACGGTGGTCTGCAGGACAATGGAACATGGAAAGGCTCCTCTAGGTCCACACCAAACAGAGAACAACCTTGGGAGCGTCTTTATGGTGGAGATGGCATGCACGTTAACCCACATCCAGAAAATAGCGACATTGTTTACGTGGGGTTTCAATATGGTAACTATGTTCGAAGAGATCTAAGTGATGGAAGCTCGTATCGAATAACCCCACGGCACGAAGTGGGTGAAGACCGCTACCGTTACAATTGGAACACACCCGTTGAGCTCAGTCATCATAATCCTGATATAGTATATTTTGGCTCACAACGCTTAAATCGGTCGTTTGACGAAGGAAAAAGCTGGAAGGCCATTAGTCCTGATCTAAGTTATAACCTACCTAATGGAGATGTTCCCTTTTCCACCATTACTACTATTGCTGAGTCCCCCCTCTCTTTTGAAATTATTTGGATTGGAACAGATGACGGAAAAGTGCAACGTACCACGGATGGGGGTGCTACATGGGTAGATGTGAGCGAAGGTCTACCTGCCTACCGTTGGATTTCAGAGGTGCATGCCTCGTCTCATGACCCCTCAACAGCTTATGTTTCATTGAATGGATATCGTTTTGACGAATTTGTAACCTATGTGTATAAAACCACTGATTTTGGAGAAACATGGGTATCAGTTAAAGGTAACCTACCCGATGATGTAGTCAATATTGTGATTCAAGACCCTATTCAACCACAAATTTTATACGCAGGGCTAGATCACGGTAGCTACATAAGTTTAAATGACGGAAAAGAGTGGCATCTGTTAAATAACATACCCAACGTTGCCTCCTATGATATGGTTGTTCATCCCCGTGATTTAGAATTGGTAGTAGCTACACATGGGCGTAGTATGTATGTACTCGATGTGACTGCGTTTCATGAGTTAGTTCCTAGGATAAACGAATCCACAACCTTATTCAGCCTGAGTGATATGCGCTACTCTAGTAGATGGGGGGCACAATCGGTAGACTATCGTGACCCGTTTGAGCCAAATTTTGAGGCATTATTTTTTGTTCAGGAATCCTCATCTAGAAAAAGAAATCAACCAACGAGTTCGTTCGAAGTCGTCATAGATGTTAAACAGGACGATGCGTCCCTTTACTCGACCACTATGGATGTACAAAAAGGATTTAACACCTTTCACTGGAATCTATGGAACCCAACGACAAACAGTTACCTTGAAAAAGGCACTTATACAGTTCAAATAACCAACGGATCAACAACTCATGAGCAATCTTTTGAAATTAAATAAGGTAGTATTCCCTACGATTCTTTTATTTTTTATTGTTTTAATCAGCTGTGGCGAGAGTAAAACTTCAAAATCCAACTCTTCTACTTACAATGGACGAGTAGTCATTCCTGAACAAACAGTACATTTCCTTGACACTGACATGGAGCAAATTAGTAGCGTGGAGGTGCAAATATCGGATGATGTCATGGAGCGGAGTCAGGGATTAATGGATGTAAGAGAACTTCCTGAAAACCATGGGATGCTATTTATATTTGACAAAGAAGAACCCTTAAGTTTTTGGATGGCAAATACACCCCTACCCTTGGATATCATGTATGTGAATGCAGATAGTGTCATTGTTAGCATATACCATTCAACCACCCCCTTTTCTGAAAAAGGCCTTCCTTCTGGGGACCCCGCAAAATATGTGGTTGAAACAAATGGTGGTTATGCTATCACATACGGGATTGAAGAAGGGTATCGCATTCGGTTTTAAGTTGTAAAATTAGTTGTGATACCTGTTTGTGTAGTGCTTGTATAGTCTCGTTATTGTAAAGAACTATATCACGATCCTTATCAAGATGTTGGGAAAGGTGCAATGAGGATTGATGCTTTATTCTAGCATCTAGATCCTTCTTTGTTACATGTGGTCTTTTCGATAATCTATTTCTGCGAATTTCTCTGCTCGATTGAACCCAAATTATAAAGTCTACGTCTTTAGGGCGCCCGTGTTGAAGTAATAATGCGCTCTCTTTAGCAATAATTTTTTTCCCTTGTTCGGCAATTTCAGACTCCAGTCTCGCCACTTCTTCATATACTGCAGGATGCACAAGGGCATTTAGTCTACCAACTTGCCCTCCATTAAAGGCTTTTTCGGCTAAGTATCCCCTGTTTAGTTCATCGCCCGTGTACGCATTGTCCCCAAACTCCGCTATAATTTGAGCACGCAGGTATTCATTATGTTGCATTAATTGTTTTGCTATAGAATCAAGGTCCAATACTGGTATACCTAACTCAGCAATAAAGGCAGCGACCGTACTTTTGCCAGCTCCAATCTCCCCGGTTATACCCCAACGGCATATAGGTTTGACTACATTTTCCATGATTATAAATCGCTTAAACTGGGCCGCCCATAGGTTTCATAATCAACATTATAATGCAGACCACAACTCTCCTTTCTAGCCATTGCAGCTTGAATGATTAGGTAGGCAATACTTATTAGATTACGCAATTCAAGTAATTCAGGAGTTAAACTAGTTCTATGATAAAACTCTTCTACTTCATTATACAAAAGAGTTTGTCGCCTTAGCGCTCTTTCTAATCTCATATCACTGCGTACAATTCCTACATAATCCCACATTACTTGTTGAAGCTCTTCACGGTTGTGCGATACTAAAATCCACTCTTTATTATTGAAGGTGCCCTCGACATTCCAATCGGGTATACCCGCTTCAAAATCAATGTTATCATATTGTTTTAAAGCATGGTTTACAGCGGTGTCCGCATAATGTAATGCTTCGAGTAAACTGTTTGATGCTAACCGATTCGCCCCGTGAACACCAGTATATGCCGTCTCACCTATGGCATAGAGGTGTTTTATTGAACTTTGACCAAATTCATCAACCCGTATACCTCCACACAAATAATGAGCAGCAGGAACTACTGGAATGTAATCTTTAGTGATATCTAAACCGTATTTAGCGCATTCCTTGGCAATATTTGGAAAGTGTTCCAATAATACAGAAGACTCAAGACTGGATGCATCTAAGAAGACCGCTTTGTCTCCTCGTTTTTTAAGTTGATCGTCAATAGCGCGAGCCACTATATCCCTTGGGGCGAGTTCACCTCTTTTATCATAATCTTTCATAAAGGCATGCCCGGATGAATTCCTTAAAATAGCCCCAAAACCGCGTAATGCTTCGGTTATTAAATAAGAATCGGCTTCTGGAATTTGTAGAGTGGTTGGGTGAAATTGTACGAATTCCATATGCTGTATATGGGCCTTTGCTCTATAGGCCATAGCAATACCATCCCCGGTTGCAATGGTGGGATTTGTGGTATGGGCATACACCTCACCAATACCGCCGGTTGCAAGCACCGTTTTCTTCGCTAAAAATGTCTCTACAATTCCTTCTTTACAATTAAGAGCATAAACGCCAAAACAGTGGATTTCAGGCAAATATTTCACCTTCTTACCTAGATGATGTTCGGTAAGCAATTCCATCGCAAAGAAATATTCATAGACGTCGATGTTAGGATGATTTTTCACCCTTTTCGCGAGAACATTTTCTACCTCTCTACCCGTCGCATCCGCTGCATGAACAATCCGATTCTCGGAATGCCCCCCTTCTTTTCCTAGGTCTAATTCATCCCCTTTACGAGTAAAGCCAACCCCATAATCTACCAGCTCTTGAATGAGTTGTGGGGCTTTATACACCATTTTTGACACTGCATTGGTATCACACAGTCCTGCCCCAGCTACTAATGTGTCCTGAATATGTTTTTCGAAAGAGTCATGATTTAAATCCATTACTCCAGCAATCCCTCCTTGGGCATACCAGGTATTGGTTTCTTTGAGTTCATTTTTCGTAATTACCGCTACTCGTGCCGATTCTGCCGCTTTTAAAGCGAAGGAAAGGCCTGCTAGACCACTTCCAATGATAAGCATGTCATATTTATGCATGAGCTTGTAGTAGTAGGTATGCTTTTATGAAATCATTCAAATCCCCATCCATAACCCCTGAAACATTGGATGTTTCATGCCCGGTTCGATGGTCTTTTACTCGTTGATCGTCAAATACATAACTTCTAATTTGAGATCCCCATTCATTTTTCCCTTTTGTTCCTTCTAATCTAGCTTTCTCAGCCTCCCTTATTTCTTTCTCTAGTTCGTAAATTCTGGATTTCAATAAGACTAGGGCTTTTTCCCGGTTTTGGAGTTGAGATCGCTCCTGTTGACACTCTGCTACAACTTTTTCATCACGGCCATCGGATAGTTTACCTGTCCAAATAAGTCGAACTCCTGTTTCCACTTTATTTACATTCTGTCCACCCGCACCTGAGGAGTGAAATCGCTGTAGCTCGATATCCTTCTCGTTAATGTCTAGCTCAATGGTATCATCAACCAGAGGAGAAATAAATACGGAACAAAAAGAAGTATGACGTCGAGCATTACTATCGAAGGGTGATACTCGTACCAATCGATGAACACCGCTTTCTGCTTTTAAAAATCCATAGGCATTCTCTCCCTGAACCTCTATTGTAGCACTTTTTAATCCAGCTACCTCACCGTCTTGATAGTCCATAACTGAAACCTTATACCCATTTTGATCGGCCCATCTCGTGTACATTCGATACAACATTTCAGCCCAATCCTGACTTTCTGTACCTCCGGCACCGGGACTAAATTGGACCACTGCATCACGATGATCATCTTCTTCCTTGAGCATATTTTTTAGTTCAAGGGCGTCTAATTGGGTAAGAAATTTTTCGATTTCAATTGATAATTCTTGCTCAACGGGCTCACCCATTTCGATAAATTCTAAGTAAACCGTAATACTTTCCTTAAGACTGTTTAGAGTATTCCAATCCTGAATCAAGGATTTTTGATATCCCAAATCCTTCATAACTTTTTGGGCCTCTACCGGATCATTCCAAAAGGAAGGATCCTGTGTCTGCTGGGTTAACTCAATGATTCGAACACTTCTTTTATCGTAGTCAAAGATACCCCCTCAGCGCATCTAATCGCTGAAAATGTTCATGTAATTGTTCGTTTATAACCGCCATGTCGTTTATTTATTTTCGTTTCCTATTTACCCTATTCACTGTACCCAAGCCCAAAAGAAACCCAACCAATAAAGCACCCACTACGGCTTTTTCAGGATGTATTCTGGCGTTCCGTCTCAATATTCTAAACTCTTTTTGATATTCGTTCTTCAGCCAATCCCACTGGGGGTTTACTTCTGAAGACAAAGACGTTGATCTAGAAGACTGACCATCTGTTTTGGTGGAAAAAAAAATTTTACCAACCAATGTAATACCGTTCCGTAATCGGCTTGCAGTTGATTTGTTATTTCCATTCATTTTGTACAAATCTTAATTTGTTTGTCATAAATAATGTACGAAATTTTCCACTTTGTAAATGGTAGCTGTGAAGGTAAAAGAGATGCCCTGTGTCAATGAGTTTACCTTTATTCTTTACAAAAAAACTAATCTATACCATAAGCTGGGAAGATGTGACCATTGATCAAAAACTTCTTCAGCTGGATCATACTTCCTCCATTTTAACCATTGCAAGTGCGGGCGACCATCTTTTTAACTATGCATTAGAAGGAGTTTCTAACATTCATGCGGTAGATATCAATCCTATTCAACTGCATTTGGTTGAACTAAAAAAACTTATTATATCAGCGTATGATTTTGATGTATTTTGGGCGTTTTTTGGTGTGGGTAAAGTACCAAACTACCGTAGGTATTTCGAGGGATTATTACCCCAATTAACCCCGCTAGCTCGATCCTTTTGGAGCCGCAAGCAACATCTATTCAACCCTCAAGGAAGGGGATTTTATCGTTACGGTACCACCGGCTGGTTATCACGATTATTACTGTTTAGTATTCGCCGTATGGGTGTGGAAAAAAGCATTACAGAGTTAATACATACGGATGATATCGAAATAAGACAGGGACTTTTCGAGCCATTGTGGAATAGAATGGCTCAGCATTGGTCATTAGCCTGGTGGGTTCACCCTTGGGTACTTTATCTTGGGGGGATCCCGATGAGCCAGCAAAAGAGCATAGGCCCGTTACTTCCATTTTTAAAGGATACTTTGTATACACTTCTGGTTGAACAAAAATTATCCGAAAATCCATATTGGAGATTATATTGGGATGGTTGCTATAGCCCTAATTTTGCACCAAGACATTTGCAATTACACAATTTCCTAAGGTTAAAGGAGTGCATTAATCATATTACATTAGGCCACTCATCATTACTAGATTCACTAAACAACAACGGCTCCATATCCTATACACATGTTAACCTCTTGGATCATCAAGACTGGTTATTTAATAACACTAAGGGCTTTATTGAGCTAAATGAGACCTGGGATCGCCTAAATGAGCTCCCTTCTGTCACGAAAATTCTATTTCGATCTTCCTACGAAACGGCACCATGGGTTGATGAACTGGTCTCCAAAAAATTTATGGTGAATCAAATGAAACGGAATGAATTTAGAGAAGACCGGGTGTTCAGCTACTCGAGTACTTATCTAATCACTCGTTAATCGAGCCTTTAATGAATAAAACACAGATAATATCAAAGACGGAGCGACATCTTAAACGCTATTACCGTTGGAATAGTCAGCTATACGATGCTACCAGATGGGCTATTTTATGGGGGAGAAAGTGGCTTGGTGATTATCTACGAATTGAATTAGAAGAGCTAAGTAAAAAAAATCCTGAAGCTCCTTCTGCAGCTTGTTATGTACCCTGTGTAGTTGAAATTGGATGCGGTACAGGATATCACCTTTCTGCGCTAGCACCGGTGTTTAAAAACAGTGTGTTTTATGGATTTGACGCATCTGCTCATATGTTAAACAAAGCCTATAAAAAGATACACAAGCTCAAAAATGTACAATTACGTGAAGAATATTTTTCGTCGAACTCACTACAACCTTCATCCGTGGACTGCTTTATCTGCTCCTATTCAATGAGTATGAATGAACATATACCTATACTCATTGAATCTATACACCAAAACATGAAGGATTCAGGAGTACTTTATATCGTTGACTTTTTGTCGACTTCTTCAAATTGGTTTTATCGCTGGATGATGTTACACGGGGTCTATATTCATTCCGAAATCATAGCGGAACTACAAAACACCTTTGAATCAGTAGAGTACGAATCAAAAAGTGGCTTCTTTGGACTTTACCGTTATGGAGTGGTGAAAGCGATCAAATAAGAAAAGTCAGACTTGCACGGATTGGTCTTTGTATTGTAATTCGTATAGTTTTCGGTAGATGCCATTTTCTTGCTCAAGTAGTTCATGATGAGTGCCTACTTCGCGTATTTGACCTTTGTGCATTACAAGGATGGTATGAGCATCCTGTATAGTAGACAGACGATGAGCAATTGCAATGGTAGTCCTCCCTTTCATTGCTTTTTTGCTAGCAATGTTGACTAGGGCTTCGGTCTCAGAATCTACACTCGAAGTAGCTTCATCTAGAACCATTATAAGTGGATTGTAAACCAATGCTCTGACAAAACAAATTAATTGTTTTTGGCCCATAGACAATGCAGAACCCTGTTTTTGAAGTACATATTCATATTCACCAGGAAGTTTTTTAATAAAGCGGCTAGCTTCTACATCTTCGGCTGCTTTTTTTACTTTAGCTAAACTAATTTCTGGATTCCCTAATGATATGTTTTCATAGACCGTGCCAGTAAATAGTGAGTGATCTTGTAATACAAGTCCAAATAAAGTGCGAAGTTCGGATAATTCAAGTTCTCTAATATCAATCCCATCGATACAGATGCTCCCTTTTTGGATTTCATAAAACCTAAGTATCAGGTTGATGATAGTAGTTTTTCCTGCACCTGTTGCTCCAACTATAGCTAAGTGCTCCCCAGGTTGCACCTCAAAACTTATATCTTGAAGAATCCAGTTCCCTTCATCATTGTACCTAAACCAAACATTTTTAAAGCTGATGTGCCCTTTTGGATTATTAAGAACAGAAGGGTTATCAGGAGTGTTTATTTGATGTTCGGTATCTAAAACCTCAAATATTCTTTCTGAGGAGGCTAAAGCAGATTGTAGGGTATTAAATTTTTCTGACAAACCGCGTATAGGTTGGAAAAATTGACGGGCGTATTGAATAAAAGCTAACAAGACACCAAAACTTACCCCTCCCATTAGAGCTCTTCCACCGCCATACCACACTATTAATGCCATAGCGAAGGAAGCAAATACTTCAACCAGTGGCCAAAAAATACTAAAATAGAAAATGGTTTCTACGTGAGCTTCTTTATGTTTTTGATTTATTTTTTGAAATTTCTCGTGTTGATATTGTTCTCGATTGAACAATTGAACCACTTTCATCCCATTAATATGCTCTTGAACAAAGGAATTCAAATGTGAAATTTGATCGCGTACTTTCAGAAAACTTACTCGAACGCGTTCTTTAAACCAAAATGTGGCATAAAATAGGACAGGAAGAATGGCGATAGTTACTAAACTAAGTTCCCAATTCATAGAGAACATGAAGTATAGAATAAAAAATATTCGAAACAGATCGCCAATAATAGCGACCACTCCGTCAGACAATAATTCACTTAGCGCCTCTACATCAGATGTAGTTCGAGTGATTAAACGTCCAATAGGGCTTCGATCAAAATATTGAACATGAAGGCTTTGAATTTTTTCAAATACCGCACTTCGCAGTGAGTATAAAGCATTCTGTCCAAACCATCTGGTTAAATAGGTGTTAACCATGAGTAAGATGAATTCTCCAAATAAAGCCCCAAACAGTAAAAGAATAACCGTAAATAGGCCTTCAAAGTTATCAAAGGCTATATAATCATCAACGGCAATTTGGGTTAATTTGGGTCGAACGGTCCCTAGGTAAGCTACCGCTAATGAAAGTACTATAGCGAGTGCTATATAGCCGACAAAGGGCTGTATGTAAAAGTAAAGCCGCTTAATAAGTGTTTTATCAGCGGCTTTCTTTAAAGTTTTAGCCATAGCTTATTGTGGATCCTTACTCATAAATTTAGCTAATTAACCGTTTAGAACCGGTTAAAATCATCATACCCGGTTCTGGGTGTTATAGATTTATTTGGTTTGGAATCATCATACCTGCTATTTCGGTCGGAATTATTATAATCTCTACTTCCTCTAGAATTGCTTCGGTATGAACCCCCATCGTTTTGCCGGTAACGATCTCCTCCTCTATTATCTTGGGTACTGGTTCCATATCGCCCCCTATTTCCACTAGGAGCACCATCTCGGCTTTTCCGTGGTCTGAAGTTTTTGGATCCTGATCGATGTCCACCTGGTCTACCTCCACCAGAACGCCCTCCGCCAGAACGTCCACCACTAGGCCTTCCACCACGATAATTACCGCCACCGCTGTGTGGCTTTTTCTTGGTTAAATCAACCAGTTCAACTTTTGGTTCTAGGATGCCTCTCTCATGTGAGGGATCCGTGAAAATTGGACGTAATTCGTGGGCCAACCAAGTTGGATAGAATCCTTCTCTTGCCTCTTTCAGTAATAAGTGCAAGTTGGTGTAGCGTGCGGAGAAGTGCCCAATCACTAACAATTTGGTTTGGGCTTCTGTGGCTACTCGAGCTGCATCTGCAGCGGTAGAATGTCCGGTTTCTTTGGCTTTGTCAGCCAATTGATTACCAAATGTAGCCTCATGGTACAATATATTGGTGTTCATGGCTAGTTTCACTGCATTTGGACAGTATTCTGTATCCGTTACATAGGCAAAACTATCGCCAGGTCGTGGGTGCCCAACAATTTCATACGATTCAATTACCGTTCCATCTTCTAAGGTAAGGTTGTTACCTGCCTTCAGTGATTTAAACTGTTCATCGACTGTAATTCCATACTGCTCGGCCTTAGCAGCATCAACTTTACCTGGCTTATCTTTTTCCTGGAATCGATATCCTAGACAGAATTTTTTATGCTTAAGTGGGCGGGCCTCAACGTAGTAATCGTCGGTATCCAACACTCTCATTTCGTCTATATCATCGTTGACTTCTACAAAATTTAGATCGAAACTAATTTCTACCCCAGAGAAGCCTAGATTCCACTCAACAAACTCTTTAATTCCTTTTGGACCGATTAAATTTAATTCTTTTTCTCTTCTTTGAAGCTGTAATGTAGATATCAATCCCATTAAACCTGAGTAATGATCCACATCGAAATGGGTGATGAATATACTGTCAATTTTAGATCTTTTTAATCCTGCTTGTAGCATACACATTTGTGAATTTTCCCCACAATCAAATAAAAATACACTACCCTCTCGCCATAGGGCTACCGATGGTAAATGTCTGATTGATGTTGGGGTTGCAGAGGCGATGCCTAATGGTACAACGATCATTATGTTTTTCTCCCTTCATTCATGGGTGGTTGCAATCAACAATCACACCTAATGAATCATGTATTAGTATTATATAGTTTGTAATTCTTGTTCTATTAGTTGTTTGTCGTACATCGACTTATAACTTTCTTTTTGTGAAAGCAACTCTTCATGAGTTCCTGCTTCCTTCACTTTTCCGTCTTCTATGTAATAAATGTAATCAGCATCTTTTATGGTTGATATCCGATGACTTATTATTATAACCGTAACTTTTGACTCATCATTTCTTAATGATTTGAGAATTGCATCTTCTGTTTTAGTATCAACTGCGCTTAATGAATCGTCTAAAATGAGTATTTTTGGCTTTTTTATGAGTGCTCTTGCAATGGCTGTTCTTTGTTTCTGACCTCCAGATAAGGTTATACCCTTTTCGCCCAATATAGTCTGAAATTTTTTGTCAAAATCCAAAATATTATCAAGAACTTGTGCCTTTTCTGCAGCCCATTCAACATCCTGTGTTGTTGCTCCCTTTATTCCAAAGCCAATATTCTCTTCTATTGTATCTGAAAATAAAAAATGATCCTGAGGCACAAAGCCTAAAGCATCTCGTAATGATCGTTTAGAATAGTTCTTTAAAGGAATACCGTCAAGAAAAATTTCACCTTTAGTGGGTTCAAATAATCTAGGTAATAGCTGCACTAATGTACTTTTTCCAGAACCTGTTCGACCAACAATAGCCACTTTAGTGCCCGCTTTAATGTTGATGTTTAGATGCTCAAGTGTAGGTACTGTTGCATCCGGATAATTAAATTGGACGTCTCTAAATTCTATATTGCCTTTGACATCATCCGTGTCTAAACCTTTGTCTTGTTCTAGATCATGGTACGCTTCGAATACTACTTTTATCCGCTGCCAAGAAGCGATAGATTTTTGAAATCTATTTGTTGTATAGCCTAATGCGGCAACTGGCCAAATTAAATACGCAACATAAATTAAAAATTCAGCTATGTTGCCTATGCTTAATTCTTCAGCAATAACCATCTGACCACCCTTCCAGATAACGATAATCAACGATATTCCAATCAAAAAATTAAGACCTGGATGAAAAAGAGACTCGATTAAGTCTAATCTGAGTTTTTTCTCTTTATACTCTTCGTTTAACACGTCAAACTTACGTTGTTCTGATTCACCTTTGTTGTACGCTTTAACTAAACGTATGCTTGTGAAGGTTTCTTTAGCTTGATCGGCTAATTTAGAGTATTGTTCTTGAATGATAATAGAATGTTTGTGAATATATCCGGTAATCCAATAGGCGAACAAGGATAATAAAGGTAACGGCAACAAAGCCCATACCATTAAATCACGGCTAACTATGTACATCATTGCTATTACGAATCCGGCTCTTGTTATTGTATTTATGCTGTACATAATAACCGGGCCGAAATATTCCCGAACTTTGTTTATGTCTTCCGTTGCTCGTACGTAAACCTCCCCCTCTGTATATTTTGCATAGAATACAGAAGGTAAGCTGAATAGGGCATGCAATACATCATTCCTTAAATCATACTCTACTTTTCGTGATGCAACAATGAGTGTTTGCCGGGTTAAGAAAAGAAAGAAACCATAGCCACAAACAGCTGCAACTAAATAAAGGGCATTCGTTGCTAAAATACTCCCTTGTACTGAATTGAACAGAGTGTCAAATAGTGATAAAACCTCAGATTGTTCGGCATTTAACTGCTCAACCCTATCCATAGTTTGACGAATAAGTACAGGTATCCAAACTAGAAAAAAATTAGCTGCGGTTAAAAATAGAGCACCAAGTGTTATAGTCCACTTGTAAGGTATTAGATATTTATTAATGAATAGATGCAAAGAAACTGATTAGTAAAACAATATTAAGTTGAAATCTGATAGACCTTCAAAACTACTTAAAAACATACATAACTACCCAAAAAAAGAACCACTCTTTAGGAGTGGTTCTTTTGAAAAGTATAGTCTCAAATACCTATTTATTCTTGAGTAGCGTCACGATCTAAAAATTCTTCGAACAATTGAGTATGCCGAGAGTCCATAGGAATTTGGTAGCCTTTTATGAATACCTGCTCAATTTGACTCAAAGGTTCGAAAGGATCTCCAGAGCTAATGAATAAATTAGCCTGCTTTCCAATCTCCAAACTACCTAAGCGATCGGAAACACCAAATATTTCTGCTGGATTAATGGTGACAGCTTTAACAGCTTCTTCCGTTCCCATTCCATAGGCAGCTGCATAGCCCGCATTAAAAGGTAAGTTACGCACGTTCTCTACTTCTCCAGTCATAATAGCAACTTTAACCCCCGCTTTCATAAGTGCAGCTGGATTTTCGTATGGGCGATGAATGTGATCGTAGGAACGAACAGGAGTATAAAGGGTAGAAACTAAGCAGGGAATTCCAGCCTCTGCAATTTTTTCTGCCACTCTCCAGCCTTCCTCTACTCCAGCAAATACAATATTTAAAGATGAATTGTCCTCATGGGAAGACCATTCAATTGCGTTAAGGATGTCCTTTTCACTAGAAACGGCAATAATTAACGGCGTTTCGCCTTGTACTAATGCACGCATTGCTTGCAGTTGTTGATCCTTTTCAGGCTTGGTTTTGTCCATAGGATCAGCCTCGAACTCATTCATCATTTGCTCATAAAAACGAGCATTATCCAACCATTTATCCAGATTTCTTACCGCTTCTTTGTATCGTTTTTCAGCTTGTTCAGGATTTCTAGGCCCCCAACCTCTGCTTTGGACGCTAGGCCAATTCAGCACCATACCTGCAGTGGCATCAATGGCCATTGAATCCGGTGAGTACCCCCAAAGGTC
This sequence comes from Rhodothermaeota bacterium MED-G12, assembly GCA_002457365.1. Classification (GTDB taxonomy): domain Bacteria; phylum Bacteroidota; class Rhodothermia; order Balneolales; family Balneolaceae; genus UBA1275. The sequence continues at coordinate 2,177 of NTKP01000010.1, read as the reverse complement.
CATAAGTGCCGCTTGACCTGACACCAATCCACCTTGAGGTGCGGTTATAACATGAGTCACCCCACTCACTCTTGTGACCGGTATGGCAGCACTGTGTGGGTTAAAAGCTGTAAATGCCAACATGTTGGGATTCATATTCCCAACTTCTCTATTATCTACTGTTACAGCAACTGCGTTAACTTCAACTAAACCCAATGAAGTTCCGCTGTCCATAAAGCCAGGGAATACATGCTTGCCGGTGGCGTCTATAACGGTGTAATCAGCTCCTACTTTTGAACGATCAGTTCCAACGTATTCTATTTTTTCACCGTCAAGTGTAATCACACCATTCTGTATAGTTCCTTCAGTTACGGTGTGTATAGTCGCATCAATAATGGCAATTTTCCCAAAATTAGGCTTGCCGGTTATCTGAGCTTGCACTGTGAATGTTCCCATCAACAGTAACGCGAGAACTATATTCCATTTTTTTGCTTTCATCATTAAACTCCTTTTTACTTACTGTTGAATTAATTCAAATACATCACTCATGCAAGAGTCTTCTTCTCTACCCTGAATGAAGGTGTTAAACCCAGCCTCTGTATAAGAATCTTCGCTATCTACAGCGATTCTCATATCGACTGGATCCATGTAAAGGTCAAAATATTTTTTACCATCAACATAGGTATGCTCTACTTTGGAATAAATGCTAAGTGGGTGACCACTCCAAATGGCTACATCTCCTTGTTTCCCTATTTCTAAGCTTCCAACCATGTCATCAATTCCAAGCTGCTTCGCTGGATTGATGGTAATCATCTTTAATGCGTCAGTTTCTGAGGTTTCTCCATATCTAACAGTTTTTGCTGCTTCATGATTTAGATGTCGAATAAGCTCATTGCTATCACTATTTATACTGTTAGTCACTCCATTTTCATTTAAAATGGTAGCATTGTACGCCGTTGAATAGTAAACCTCGAATTTATACGCCCACCAATCAGCAAATACTGAAGTATAAGCTCCATTTTTTGCAATTTCTGGAGCTACCTTAAAGGCTTCGTTTGCGTGCTGAAATGTATAATTTTTAATACCATAATCATTGAAGACTCGCATGAGCATGAGAATTTCATCGGCTCTGTAAGAGTGGCAATGAACCAGTATTTCGCCATCGATTATATCATTTAGCACATCGTATCGAAGGTTTTTTGCAACGGGAACCGGCGGAGCGGTTCTACCTCTTCTATCCCCTTCATAAGCCTCTTTTACAGTTAAATACGCCTCTCTTTTCATTCTATAATCAAGAGCCTCATCAAAATGACTTCTGATAATCTGTTCTACACCCATTCGAGTTCTTGGTTGAATTCCGTTACCTTGTCCATGGACACGGGTTGGATTTTCACCCAATGCAAATTTTATGGTTCTTTTTGCATCAGCAAATCTCATATCATCCTGAGTTACTCCATAACGAAGCTTTAATGTTTCCCCCTGTCCTCCTATAACATTGGCAGAGCCGTGCATTAGGTGAATAGATGTTACCCCACCAGCCAAAGCTCGATAGATGGAGACGCTATTAGGATTAATAGATTCCTCCATAGTTACTTCTGCCGTTACGGGATTTCTGGCCTCATTAGTACTCACTGTATTTAGGTGAGAATGTGCATCAATGATACCAGGCATCACATATTTACCGGTACCGTCTACCACGGATACTCCTGAGGGAGCACTAAGATCCGCACCTATTGCCGTTATAACGCCATCAACTATAAGTACATCACCATTCTCTATTATGCCATCGGTAATCGTCATTAAGGTTGCGTTCTGAATGAGTACAGATCCCTTTTCCTGAGCTATAGTTCCAACTGAAAAAACAGCTAAAATAAGTAGTGTTGTTAAAGTATTTTTCATGGTTAGTCCTCCATAAAGTCATTGATCACACCCTGGCTAACCTGGATGTGGATATTAGTTCCTTTTTCAAATAAAGGGCCGTCAGTAAGTATTAGATGTGCACTATTGCCCTCTTTTATGGTGCCAACTCGATTAGATATACCTAATATATTTGCATTGTGAGCGGTCATTAGTCCAACAATGTCATTTTTCGTTAAGGTACTGTTCTCTGTAATTAGATCAACTTTCTGTTGTAATTCTTTCGGACTTAGGCCTGCAGAAGTAAAGCCTGTAGGAATACCCGCCTCAAGTAGAGCAGA
>NTKP01000001.1 GCA_002457365.1 Rhodothermaeota bacterium MED-G12 | reverse complement strand
ATGTCTCCGGGTGACACCCTAAATTATAAATTCTGGGCAGGTGTAGATCCTGAAACCCCTCTAACTAATGGTAGTGAGCAAGGATGGGAAAGTGGGGATAATAATGTCTTTATATTACCTGCCGACTTTGCTGGTGCAGATACTACTGTAGATTTGCAGTTTTATGAAACTAGACAAGCACCATATCCAGTATCTGATGATAGTATTTCATTATTTTTCCGAGTAAATATGGGGCCTGCAATCAAGTCTGGAAATTTTGATCCTTCTACAGATACTGTTGGTGTTCGCGGTAGTTTTGATGGTTGGGCGAGTGGCATAACCCTAGAACCTGGCGCTAACCAAGGAGATAATTACTTTTTTGAGGGAACCAAGCAAATAAGCCATGGTGAGGCAGAACCTATTACTGAGGTATCTTATAAATTCATCACTATGGATGAAGAAGGCACTATCGGTTGGGAATCTGATCCAAATCGTACATTCGATATGCCTGCTAATGATACTACACTTCATTGGGACTATTTTGACCGATTAGGTTTTCCACCTGCAAACGTAAATACTGAGCCAGTAGCAGTCACATTTACAGTTAATATGGCCACTCTTTTAGATACCCTACAAGAATATCATACAGTTCAACTTAAAGGAGCTCCATCTGGAGCAGATGCAGCTGAGACTGGACTTGGTGATATTATCACTTGGGATGCAAATTCTCTTCAATTAGATCACATAGATGGTGATGTTTGGGGTGCTACATTTGATATGTCACCAGGTGATTTACTTAACTATAAGTTTTGGGCTGGTGTAGATCCCGAAACACCATTAATTAATGATTCAGAGCAAGGCTGGGAAAGTGGAGGAAATAATCAATTTGTACTTCCTGCTACAGCTAGTGGCGATACGGTGGTTCCAATGCAATGGTATGAATTAAGAGAACCACCATATGAACCAAGTGATGATACTTTAACAATATTGTTTAAGGTCAATATGGGAGGTCCAATTCAAACTGGAGATTTTGATCCTGAAACCGATATGGTTGGAGTAAGAGGAAACCCATTATTTTTTGATAATCCAGATGACTGGTCCACTTCTGCTTTCTATCTTGATGAGGTAGGAGGAAGCGGAAATAATATATTCTATGCTGGTATTGCTCAAATGCCTAGAGATAGCGCTGCCTTAATTGAAGAAGAGATGGCATATAAATTTGTATTTGAGGTAGATGGTGAGACCACTTGGGAATCTAGGCAAGATAGATTTACACATATACCAGAAGAAGACACAACACTTAAGTGGGTCTATTTCAATGACACTCCAGCGTCTGATACCCCAATATTGAGTACCACACTTAACTTTGAAGTAAATGTTGGAATTCTTGAAGGTTTAGGATACTTCAATTCTTCAATTGATACAGTCTTTGTTAGAGGTTCATTCAATTCTTGGAGTACTGATAATCAAATGGATTTTAATTCATTTTCTGGAACCTATGAGGAATCAAATATTCCATTAAATGTTCCTGTAGGAGCTGAACACAATTATAAATACTATTTGAAGTGGGACGCATCTAGAGATGATGAAACAAGTGCTAACTTTTTAGCTGGAATTACTCATGATGGTTCTGGCTGGGAAGAACCTGGTGTTACAGGTGGTGCTGATCGTCAATTGATAATTGAAGATGCTGCTAATCAACCCAAGAAATCGGAGTATTTCAATGGTGTTGAGCCTAAGGCATTGCTAACTTCGCAAAATGTTGAAGATGGAGCAATATCAGTTACTTTTTCAATAGATATGTCGCCAGCTGTAGAGCATGCTTCAGCACCTTTTGATGTATCGAATGACTCGGTATATCTATATGTTGACACGCCATTCTTTGTTCTTACACAGGGCTTAATTGTTCCAGGTGATGCTGGTGAGAATTTCATGACTATGCCTGATGAAATGCGGGAAAGTTTGAGATTTAAAGATGATGATGGTGATATGATTTATACACTTGATTTAGATCTTCAATTACCAACCTTGAATCACATGGGTTTCCGAATCGGTTATGGGGAACCAACATCACAAGATGGTTCTATGTTTACTCATGGTTCAGGATTTGATGCAGGACGACGACATTATCAATATATACAACCTATTGTTGCTGGTAATGGTTCTGTAACCTGGCCAAGCAGTTTCACCCTACCAACATTAACTTGGGTAGCTGAAGACTTAGCTTGGGAAACACCACCGGATTATAACACGCCTACTACTTCATCAGAATTAGATGAATCAATGGTTAAGAAATTTGCTTTAGAGCAAAATTATCCAAATCCATTTAACCCTACTACAAATATAAGTTTTAGTCTGGCTGATGCTTCACCAGTTAAATTGACTATATACAACTTATTGGGACAAGAGGTTGCTAGGTTAATTAGTGGTAAAGTCATGAATGCTGGTACTCATACGGTTGCCTTTAATGCAGCATCATTATCCTCTGGTGTTTATTTATACCGTTTGGAGGCGGGTAGTTTTGTAAGCAACAAACGCATGACATTAATTAAATAAATTCTAGTAACAATGGAGCAGAAGAGTTGATCCAGCTCCGTGTTATTTGAACGTCTTAACTCACAGAGGCGATGAAAGGCCTCTGTGTATTTAACCAAATTAAATGAACTAACCATTGGCTTCGACCATTTACGACATAGCAGCTAAAGCTGGCGTTAGTATTGCCACGGTATCTCGTGTGTTTAACCAGAGTACAAGTGTTTCACAAAAAACTCGGAACAAGGTATTAAAAGTTGCCGAATCAGTAGGTTATCATCCTCAAGCTTACGCTCAAGGTTTAGCGAGTAAGAAGTTAAATACCATTATGGCAGTGGTGCCGGTTATGTCGAATTATTTCTTTATGGAAATATTGGGTGGTATTCAGGATAAACTTACTCAGTTAGGTTATGAACTTAGTATTTTTAATGTAACGGGTACAGGAGATAGTTTTTTTGAGCAGGTCGAGCATGTGATTAGACGCCGAGCTGCGGAAGGTTATCTATTTATTTCTATTCACCTAAATCCTGATCAATGGGATAAGCTTCAGAAGTACCCGGTTCCAATCACACTGGTAGATGAATTTTACGATGGTTTTGATTCGGTGTCCGTAGATAATGTTCAAGGAGCCTATACGGCAACTAAAACACTATTAGATGCAGGATACAAGAGGGTAGGTATGATCTCAGCTTTGGAGAGTTCAAAGCCTATAAAAGATCGAATAAAAGGGTATAGACTGGCATTTGAGGAATCTGAAATACCATTAGATTCAAAATTAATTGTATGTGGGGATACTGATTACCGGGACGGTTTTACCGAGCGTGGTGGGTACACCGCTATGCAGCAAATGATTGAATTACATTCCGAGGTGGATGCCTGTTTTTGTTCATCCGACATTCAGGCTGTTGGAGCGCTCAAGGCGATGGAAGATTTGGAGCTTTCTATACCATTAATTGGGTATGATGATATAGAAATCTCCGAATACATTGGATTATCTACAGTGCGTCAACCTATGCGAGATATGGGTTCAATTGCTACTCAAACCTTATTGGACCGGATGAAGAATGAGGGAAAAGCAATTTCGCAGATTATGTATTCCCCTCAGTTAATCCTTAGGAAATCGACCAACGGGATTCTAAAAATATCACAGAAGTGACTCAAGAATAGCCACGCGCTGGTTCTTAATACACACATCAAAACTAATGCAACCAAACCGCGTATTCTTCTTTAGCCTTTTTGTTTTTCTATTTAACATTCTGTCATTATCCTTAAAGGCGCAGGTTGTAAGTTTTGAACCCAGCTTTGCAACTCAATACGACTCAGTAACCGTCTATTTCGATGCTACCCAAGGAAACGGGGCCTTAGAGGGTTATACAGGGAGGGTTTTTCTTCACACTGGAGTTATCACCTCGCAGAGTAGTAGTGGTAGTGATTGGAAATATGTACCCGCAGGGTGGGAGTCTTATCCCAGTAATCTTGAGGCTGAGCAGGTGGGGGAAAATCGATGGAAATTTACATTTTCTCCAGATATTAGGTCTTTTTTTGGGATTACAGGAACCAGTGAAGACGTACTTGAAATCGCAATGTTGTTTAAGGGCACTAGAACTCTCTCTGGACCCCCAGTAGCGGTTGGTCGGGATGAAGGAGACAGTGATATATTCATAGAATTGAGCACTGGTGGGGTAGAAGCTCGATTTGTACAACCAGCCAATGAACTGAGTCTGATAAAGCAGTCGGATTCTTTGCAAATAATGGGGCTTGGTAGTGCTACCACTGGAAACTTACAGTTACGTTTGTTTGAAGATGATCAATTGATTGAACAGACATCTAATGATACGATTGCTTATGTATTTAAGCCCAGCGATAATCAGGAACAGGTTGTTTTTTCGTTAATCGCAGACAATGGGCAAGGCTTAAGCGATACCACCACCACAATGGTGGTTGTGCGTCCAGATGAGCTTAGTTCTACACCTCGGCCAGCTCAAACCCAGGATGGCATTCAATACCTTTCCGACAGCTCCGTTCTTGTATCCCTATTCGCCCCTTATAAAGATTTTATCTATGTATTAGGAGACTTTAACGATTGGACACCTACCGCTGATTATCTCATGCATAAAGAATCACATGGGACGGATAGTACCTGGTTTTGGCTAGAAATCGATGGCTTAACTCCAGGGCAAGAATATGCATTTCAGTATCTTGTCGATGGGGGGCTTCGAATTGCAGATCCCTACAGTGAGCTCACTCTTCATCCTGATGATGACCCATACATTCCATCCAATGTATACCCAGATATCCCAGCCTATCCCTATGGAAAAACCAGTTTTTCAGTGGGAGTATTGCAGCCGGGTGCTGAGCAATACAACTGGAACTCCACGAATTATGAGCGACCAGAAACCAAAGATTTGATCATTTATGAGCTTCTTCTTAGGGATTTTTTGGAAGATCATAGCTATCAGACTTTGATAGATACCTTGGATTACCTAGACCGGCTAGGAGTAACGGCCATTGAGCTTATGCCAGTCAATGAATTTGAGGGAAATTTGAGCTGGGGATACAACCCGGCATTCCATCTTGCATTGGATAAATATTATGGTACACAAAACACGTTTAAGGCGTTTGTAGATGCGGCACACTCTAGAGGAATAGCGGTCATACTGGATGTGGTGTTGAATCATGCATTTGGGCGAAGCCCCATCATTCGCCTTTGGAACGAAGGGGATTATGGAGCTCCTACCAGTGAAAATCCCTATGCAAATAGCATTGCAAAACACCCCTACAACGTGGGCTATGATTTAAATCATGAAAGTGCAGCAACCCGTTATTTTTCTAAACGTGTTATGCAGTATTGGTTAGAAGAATACAACATAGATGGTTTCCGGTTCGATTTGAGTAAGGGGTTTACCCAAGTGGATAATGTAAATGATGTGGGAGCATGGGGCAGTTATGATGCCTCAAGAATTGCTATTTGGAAAGACTACAATAATTTCATCCGTTCTATTGATAGTACGGCTTATGTCATTTTAGAGCATTTTGCCGACAACTCCGAAGAAAAGGCATTGGTTAACGAAGGGATGCTTGTTTGGGGAAATATGAACCATGAGTATAATGAGGCTACAATGGGCTATAACTCCGATTTACGAGGTGTGTTGGCCAGTCACAGGGGGGTCTCTAAAAGAAATTTAATTGGCTACATGGAAAGTCACGATGAACAGTGGTTAATGTTTAAAAATATAGCCTTTGGAAATTCCTCAGGTGAGTATAACATCCGTGAATTAACTACAGCGTTAAATCGAATGAAGTTGGCTGGAGCCTTCTTTTTTACTTTACCAGGCCCTAAAATGTTGTGGCAGTTTGGAGAATTAGGCTATGGCTATGGTAATGCAGGCGAACAGTGTTTAAATGAGGCTAGCTACTGCCCATCCATTGCCCCAGGTCGAACGGCCGTTAAGCCTATCAGGTGGGATTATCGAGAAGATCCTGAACGCTATGCACTTTACGAAACATGGAGCAACATCATAGCCCTTCGCCGTGCTTCTCCTGCCTTTACTTCCCCAGAAATCTTTACTCATCAACTCCAAACCTCTATTAAACTTATCCGACTCAGTCATGGTGAGAATAAAGTAGTTATTGTAGGTAATTTCGGGGTGGGTGCTAGTACGGGAACCATAAACTTTTCTGAGGATGGCCTATGGTTCGACTATCTTAACAAGACCGAACAACAGGTAAGTGGTGGAGCCTTAGAGTTGAACTTAGCGCCGGGTGCCTTTCATATATTTACCAATAGGGACTTCTCGGGACTAGTGACCTCGAGGGAGCCTCTAGAAATCTTGCCGGAAAAAACTAGCTTTGCTCTTCTGCCCAATTATCCTAATCCGTTTAATCCAACTACCCAAATTTCATTCAGTCTAGCCCAGCATGGTGCTACCTCTTTACGGGTTTATGACCTATTAGGTCGTGAAGTGGCCACCTTAGTAGATAAGGCTATGAGCCAGGGAAGTCATACGGTTCAGTTTTCGGGTTCAGTGCTGTCAAGTGGGGTATATTTTGTGCGCTTAGTGCAAGGTTCAAACACTCAAACACAAACCATCACCCTGATTAAGTAAATGCGAATAAGGAAAAAGCATAGCAATCATTACCCACGTAACTACTTGGCAAACGAGAGAGTCGTTTTTGGCTCCTTTTTCTATGTATTATCGGTAATACTCCTATTATTGACTGCTTGTGGTAGCCCCTCCAAAACAAATGAGCCCTCTCCATTCATAGGACTGAATACCCCAATAATTTTATCCGATACCACTGAGGTTATTTGGGCCGATTATGTTTGGGAACCCGCAAATTTAAAGGTAGCCAAGCTACCTCCCGGCATACAACATATCCGGATCAACGAAGAGCGTTCTCGCTTTATCGGGCGACTACAGCAACCTGTTGAATTCGTTGAACTATTGGTAGATGATGAGCAAGGACATATTCTCCTAAAAAATAGCGGTTATGTTACGGTGAGTTTCAGTTACCCAGATTCGCAAAGGAGCGTTGAATTGGTCCAACTAAAGGGTGAGATGAACGGCTGGAATGCAGCGGCCAACCCAATGCACTATCGCGATGGTGCCTGGTGGGTTGAAATGAAGGTAGAATCTGGTGTATATGCCTATAAATTTGTGGTTGATGGTATTGAATTGATCGATCCAGTCAATCCACGCAAAGCACCTAATGGCTTTGGAGATTATAATAGTGTAATAGAAGTAGGACAGAGAAGTACCCGCCCGGCGGTGTTGTTGCCTACCGAGGCTAATGGAAGTCGGCTAAGCTTTAGAATGGAATCCTACCTTCCTTTGGACCAAAGCCTAGGACAATTTTCGTCAGAGCAGTCTACATCAACCAGTGGAAAAGAAGATGAAATTCCCAATCAGTTTTCTACTAATGAGCATACGCTTTTGGTAATGTGGGAGAACGAGGCGGTGGAAGTGCAAGAGATGGGGGCTTACTGGGAGTTGGAAATCCCGGCGCGGGCTGCCTTTCATGATCGTAGTCACCTTAGGCTTTGGTTGACCAATGAGGTTGAGGTGCTGCATAACTTGACCATCCCTTTACAGAATGGGCAAATTGTGCAAAAGAGAGATGATCTTAAGCGAAGCGATCGATCTGCTTGGAATATGTACTTTGTATTTTTAGACCGTTTCAAGGATGGAAATTCACAAAATAATCGTCAGGTTGATGATCCTGAAATTCATCCTTCGGTCAATTATTACGGGGGTGATTTACAGGGCCTTATCGAGGTGATTAAAACAGGTTATTTCGATTCACTTTCGGTGAATACTTTATGGCTTTCTCCAATTATTCAAAATCCAGAAGGAGCCTACGGATTGTGGGACCAAGGAGGTGTTCGAAGTACCTTCTCTGGGTATCATGGCTACTGGCCAATTTCGTCGTCTAGGATCGATGATCGCATGGGAACAAAAGAAGACTTGAAGGAATTACTTGAGCTTGCCCACGATCGCGAGATGAATATTTTGCTCGATTATGTGGCTAATCATGTGCACGAAGAACATCCGGTAATGGAGCAACATCCGGAATGGAAAACAGATTTATACCTACCTGACGGAACCATGAATACCCAACTTTGGGACGAGCAACGACTGACTACTTGGTTCGACACGTTTATGCCTAGTTTGGATTTTTCACAAGAGGCAGTCGTGGAGGCAATGTCAGATTCTGCCTTGTACTGGATTCAAGAATTTGATATCGACGGATTTCGACATGATGCAACTAAGCATATTCCGTTGGAGTTTTGGCGTACGCTCACACAAAAAATAAATCAGGAGGTGAAGGGCAATCCAGGGCGAAGTTTTTATCAAATTGGAGAAACCTACGGAAGCCGGCCACTCATTGCTAGCTATGTTCGGAGTGGGTTATTGGATGCCCAATTTGATTTTAGTCTCTTTGATGCGGTCCAAGCAAGTTTTGGTCAGAATCAGTCATTGCATTCATTGGCGGAGCAACTCAGGGAAAGTGTTCGCTATTACGGAATGAGTAACCAAATGGGGGTTATATCAGGTAATCATGATAAAGCCAGGTTCATTAGTTTGGCTAGTGGTGACGTGCGTTGGAATGAGGATGCGAAACTGGCTGCTTGGACACGGGATATTCCCCATCCTAAAGAAGAAGGCCATGCTCGGCTTCAACTCATGCACACGTGGATGTTTACCATTCCAGGAATTCCAGTCACGTATTATGGAGATGAATTTGGACTCCCTGGGGCCAACGATCCAGATAACCGGCGACCAATGAAATTTGAAGGACTTAGTGCACTCGAACAGCAAAGTTTATCTCATTATACAAGCATGGCTCGACTTCGTGCTAGTCACCTAGCGCTTCAATATGGATCGCTCCGATTCGAGTCCATTAGTGATGAGGTGTTGATTTATGAACGGGCCTATTTTAATGAATCGGTCTGGGTGTTTTTCAATATGGCCGATCATTCCGAGCTAATCACTTTTGAGCATCCTTTTACTGGTGAATCTATTTCAGTTGAGCTTCCACCATTGAGCTCGCTGGTTCAGGTATTTCACCCTTAATATTACACCTAACCCATTGTATCTGTAATCTTTCAATTATTTAATCATGAATTCAACAACTAGTTTTTTACCATCGCGCATAGTTAGTTTATGTATAGTGGGTCTCTTTATTCTCTCAGCGGCTTGTACACAACCCTCTACCATGGACGCGGTGGCTCCGGTGTCCAAAGTGGAACATCCAGAGTGGAGTAAAAATGCCACAATTTATGAGGTAAATGTGCGTCAATACACCCCTGAAGGCACGTTTAATGCCTTTTCAGAACATCTGCCACGCTTAAAAGAGATGGGAGTGGATATTCTTTGGTTCATGCCTATCCATCCAATTGGTAAAATTAACCGAAAAGAAACTGAACGTAGTATGGGGAGCTATTATTCAGTACAGGATTACAAGGCGGTGAGCAGTGACTACGGCACAGAGGAAGATTTCAGACGTATGGTTGAGCAAGCACATGGACTCGGGATGAAGGTAATTCTGGATTGGGTACCAAATCATACTGCTTGGGATAATCCATGGACAGAAAATAAGGAATGGTATGTACTCAATGAGGTAGGTGATTTCATTCCACCATTAGGCACTGATTGGACCGATGTCATTCAACTTGACTATACCAATGACGAGATGCGAGCCGCAATGATCGATGCGATGAAGTATTGGGTGGCTGAATTTGGTGTAGATGGGTATCGCTGCGATGTGGCGGGTAAGGTTCCCACTGATTTCTGGGTACGGGCACATGCCGAATTGGACGAAGTAAAGGATGTATTCATGTTAGCCGAAGATGGGGAGCCTGAATTGCTCATAGAGGCATTTGATATGAACTACGCCTGGGAATATGCCCACATCATTAGAGAAATTGCGAAAGGAGCGATGACCTTCGATCGATTGGATTCGTTACTGGCAGAAGATGCTAAAAAGTTCCCTGACAATTCCTATCGTATGTATTTTACATCCAATCATGACGAAAATTCTTGGAATGGAACCGATCTCGAAATGTACGGGGATAATTTCCAAAATTTCGCGGTACTCTCAGCGACTATTGACGGCATGCCTTTGGTCTATAGTGGACAAGAAGCAGTGCTCGACAAACAACTGCTATTCTTTGAAAAAGATGAAATTGAATGGAAAGACTATGCCTTAGTCGATTTTTATACCGATTTGTTGGCATTGAATAAGCGAAACGAAGCCCTTTGGAATGGCGCTCATGGAGCAAATCCCATGCGTATATCCTCTCCGGAAGGCACCTATGCCTACCAACGAAATAAGGATGATTTTGGCGTGTATGTCGGGCTTAATAATACCCAAATGACCCAAGAAATTAGCTTCCCATTAGAAGCAGGCACCATATATAAGGTATATGGAATGGAAACTGTTGATTACGAGGCAACAGGCAACGATGTCATGAGTGTGCCAGCTAATTCCTGGGTCATAGTTAGTACCCACTAGGCTATAATTACACATTTATACCCACAAATTAGTCACTTTTTATCCTAATCATTATTTGGAGTAACCAATGAAACGAACAAAACCCAACTTGCGAAAAGCTGATATTTGGAACATGAGTATGGGCTTTTTAGGTATTCAAATGGGCTTTGCCCTGCAGAATGCTAACGCCAGTAGAATACTTCAAACCTTTGGAGCCGATGTAGAGCATCTGTCTTGGTTTTGGTTAGTAGCACCCATCACCGGGATGATTGTTCAGCCCATTGTCGGACATTACAGTGATAACACTTGGACTCGTTTGGGGCGTAGGCGCCCGTACTTTTTGGCAGGTGCCGTTCTCGCTAGTTTGGGGCTCATTCTTATGCCGAATGCGGGCTTATTTGCGGCATTCATACCAGCTTTATGGGTAGGTGCTGGTATGCTTATGATTATGGATGCCTCCTTTAATATTGCTATGGAGCCTTTCAGGGCATTGGTGGCGGACAAACTCCCTAGTTCGCAGCGTACCCTAGGTTTTTCGGTTCAAACCGTGCTGATTGGAATTGGAGCTGTAGTGGGTTCTTGGCTACCCTATATTCTGGCAGAAGGCTTTGGGTGGGGGAAAACAGCCGGAGAAGGGGAAATTCCATTAAATTTAATCATCTCATTTGTGGTAGGTGCTGCTATCTTGCTGGGTTCTATACTGTGGACGGTGGTCACTACCACTGAATACAGTCCAGAAGAGCTTGAGGAATTCGATAGTGAAGAACTTGAAAACGAAGTAGTTGAAGAAGAAAAACCATCTTTGATTCATATCTTTAAGGATTTTGCATCTATGCCGGAAACCATGAAACAATTGGGGTTGGTTCAATTCTTCTCCTGGTTTGCATTGTTTTCGATGTGGGTATTTACCACGCCAGCCATCGCCGAACATGTTTTTGGGGTAGCTAAAGGGGATACTAGTTCTCCATTATTTCAAGAAGCTGGAAATTGGGTTGGGGTTATTTTCGGGGTGTATAACGCTGTTTCTGCTGTATTTGCCTTTTTCTTACCAAAAATTGCCGCATCAATGGGGCGTAAAAAAACACATGCTATATCCCTCATTCTAGGCGGTTTAGGTCTTATTTCGATTTATTTTATTCAAGATAAATATTGGCTCCTGCTTTCCATGGTTGGTATTGGCATAGCTTGGGCTAGTATTCTAGCCATGCCATATGCTATTTTAGCTGGTTCTATTCCGGCAAAAAAAATGGGGGTCTACATGGGGATATTCAACTTTTTCATCACCTTCCCACAGATTGTAAATGGAATTATTGGAGGGCCTATTGTTAAGCATTTGTACGGTGGGCAGGCGATTTGGGCCTTGGTCACTGCAGGCGTCTTTATGCTACTAGGTGCATGGTCGGTTATGAGGGTGAATGATGTGGATGGAGACGCAGCCATTTCAACTTGATACTAAACTATGCAACGAATTAGTCTAATTGGGTTTGTTATTCTGCTCTTGAGCCCGTTTAGTGTAAGTTGGGCACAGGCACCGGAATGGTCTAATGGACTGGTTTGGTATCAGATATTCCCAGAACGTTTTCGAAATGGCGATCTAACCAATGAACCCAATAAAGAACGTGCAAGGGGACCTGAAGGGTGGAGTCTGAGCTCATGGACTTCGGATTGGTATGCCAGAGCGCAGTGGGAACAGCAAGCGACGCCCAATTTTTATGATATCGTTCGAGAACGCAGGTATGGAGGGGATCTTCAAGGGGTCATTGATCAATTAGACTATTTGCAGGATTTAGGAATCGGTGGTATTTATTTTAATCCTGTTTTCGATGCTCAGTCTATGCATAAATACGATGCAACCTACTATCATCACATTGATCGTAATTTTGGCCCCAATCCTACTGCAGATCTAACTCAGTTTGCCAATGAGAACCCTGCTGATCCTTCTACATGGGCGTGGAGCAGCGCAGACTCCTTATTTCTACAACTCATACAACAAGCTCACCAGCGAGGGATTAGGGTAATTATTGACGGGGTATTCAATCACACTGGAACGGAATTCTGGGCTTTTCAACATCTTTTGGAACATCAAGAAGAATCCCCCTATAAACATTGGTACACCGTGCGGTCCTTTGATGATCCATCTACTTCTGAAAATGAATTTGATTATGAAGGATGGTGGGGATTTAAAGGATTACCAGTATTTAAAGAAACTGGCGGAAACCTTTCTTCTGGAGCTAAGGAACATATTTTTGCAATTACCAAGCGCTGGATGGATCCAAACGGGGATGGAGATCCCAGCGATGGGGTAGACGGGTGGAGATTAGATGTGGCATCGGAAGTTGGGAAACCGTTTTGGAACGAGTGGCACGCGCTGGTTCGATCTATAAACCCAGCAGCCTTTACGGTGGCTGAAATATGGGACGAAAAAGGCGTAGGATACGTGGGAGATTCACTATTTAGTTCGGTGATGAATTATCCTTTTGCCTATGCATCAAAGGGTTTTTTTATTGATGAAACTATTGATGCAAATGAACTAAGCAGTCGTTTGCTAAACCTTCAGCGCAGCTACGGCCGGGGGTATGAGCATAGTTTGCAAAACCTATTCGATTCACATGACACCCCAAGAATTGCGACTCAAATTAGGAATTCTGGTTCACCTTATAATCCAGATGCCTATCCGAAGGAAGGCTATCAGGTAGGAGCACCCACTAAGAAAGAGCTTCAAGTACTGAGTTTAATGGCAGTTTTTCAACTAAGCTGGCCTGGTGCTCCCATGATATATTATGGTACGGAAACAGGCATGTGGGGGGCTGATGACCCCGATGATCGAAAACCTATGATTTGGTCCGATTTGCAGTATGAAGCTGAAAAAAACCACCCTTATGGATGGGAGAGAGGCGTAGATTCGGTCGGTTTTAACGCTGATTTATTTGAGCATTATTCGGGTTTAGTTCAACTTAGAATGAATTCAGAGGCGCTAAGAAAAGGGGAGCTATCGGTAATTGAAACCGATAACCCGAAGGTGCTAGCTTATGAGCGTATAACGCAAAAAGATACGGTTTTAGTGATCATCAACCATCAGGATAGTGTATTTTGGATGGAATCGAAGCTTTGGAATCAAGTTTCAGCTAAGTACGTGACCGTGTTTACATCTCAAGACCAAAAAACAGACCCTAGGGATACTCAACACGTGCAAAACTATGAAGTTCGAAGTAACGGCCTCGTTATTCGGGAGAAAAAGCGGGGTATCTCACCCTATTCATATGTCATTTATCGAGCGCACAGATAAATCGACCCGAATTAAAAAAAAATTGTACCAGAACTCAGTAAATTATTTTTCTTATTACTCAGATTGCCAACGCTTAGCCGTATTAAATCAGGCGATAAAGTGCAGAAAACCATAACTTTGAGTATGAGATTAGATTCCAAACAATTTGTCCCTTTTGTGCTAGTGATAGCGTTTATTGGGTTGGTCGCCATCGTGTTTTCTTCCTTCAATTTTAATTCAAAACAATTGGAGACCTTCAATAGCGGCCTACAAGAAGGCACCGATCAGTTTTTAGAGGCCCATGTACCTGTATTGCAAACAGGGTTTTTAGAGCAAGAAATGGATAGTGTACAAATGGCTACATTTGCCGATGAACCGATCATCATGCTATTTGCTGCACGTTGGTCGGATAAGTCAGCTCAAGTGGTGGACCAATTAGAACAAATTATCGCTAGGTTTGATTCTGTTTCCTCGGTTTATAATCCAATGACTCCAAAACTGGTTATAGCTCTAGTTTTAGATACGCGAGAGGGATATGTTCAACAAGTAGAGGGAGAGAAGCTAGAAAGAAGCAACGGTGTATCTTATGAAAGTGATGAAGTATTTTCCGAGCGGCATCTTGTAGTCGATGGAAGTACCTTGTTTAACGAATTTCAAATCCCAGGGATCCCCACCCTTATCTATTTAGCCGATGGACACATCCTTTGGACTCAGGTAGGCTACCGAAATTCATCCCAATTAGAGCCTTTAATCAGTCTTTTAGAGGGTAATTTTGGGAACAAATAAGTTTGAAAAAAAGAGAACAGATGAGCCCGGAATGCTAAAAGTAGACGGACCATCAACGTTGAAAGAAAACCTAGATACTGTGTTAAACGAGCCGTTGGTCTGCCTAAATGGGACTTGGTTGCGAGAGTCTGAGGCGAGAATACCTGTTGATAATAGAGGAATGATGTATGGGGATGGTTTATTTGAAACAATGCTTAGCGTTAATGGGCAGGTTATCTTACTAGACTTGCACCTAAAGCGTTTAACTAAAGGCTTAGACTATTTAGGTATTGATTTACAAATATCCTCCGAAGAGTGGGGACGCTTGTTTAAGGTTGGAATAAAAAAGAATGGTCATTTAGGCGTGAAACTCATTCTTCGCTTGCAGTGTTGGAGGAATGGGGGAAGAGGGTATGCTAGTACAAGCTCGAAGGGGTCTTGGTTTCTTTCTTACCACCCAATGCCCGATCAATTAGACCCGTCATCTAGTCTCCGGCTCATGAAAAGTTCGTTTCATTTGCCCGTTAAAGCAGCAGAGATGAGTACATTGAAATCATCTAATGCTTTATTATATGTACTGGCTGCAACTGAGGCTCTACAAAAGGGCTATGATGATGCACTGCTTTGTAGTGGAAATGGTTATGTAGGAGAAAGCAGTTCGGCCAATATTTTTTGGATAAATAAACAAACAGTGTATACCCCCTCTATAAATTGTGGTATATTAGCAGGTACAAGACGTGACGCATTGTTGACTGCGTTACACAATCAATCTTTTTTTAGCATTCAAGAGGGATTGTATCACATAGAATCACTGTATGAAGCAGATCTGGTTTTTTCTACTAGTACCATCAAGGGAATTCAACCCATACACAACATAGGCGCTAATCAACTTGTTACAGATCAGACCCTACTAGAGATGATCAGAAACATATATCAGTTAACTATTTCGTAGGAAATACCCAAAATTGTAGTCAATGCCAAAGGAATTTAGTCATATTAAAGATGTAGAGAGGTATTTACTTACCCTCTCAAAATTTAGTATGGTTGGAGCCAAAGCCGCTAATTTTTCATTAAAAAAGGTCAAGAATTTTCTACAAGAATTGGGCAATCCTCATAAAAATTTCCCCTCTATTCACGTAGCTGGAACGAATGGAAAAGGTACAGTATGTCATCTTCTTGAAGCTACTTACCGCCGTGCTGGATATAAAACGGGCTTGTTCACCTCTCCCCATTTAATTTCATTTAACGAACGATTTCGCATACTCGGCAAGCCCATTTCTGATAAGAAATTAGTGGCCTTTTTTGCCCAAGTTTCTAGCTTACTAGATACATACAACCTTACTTATTTCGAGTTAAGTACGGTCATTGCTTTCACTCTATTTGACCATGAATTAGTCGATATAGCTATTATAGAAACAGGTTTGGGAGGAAGATTAGATGCAACCAATGTACTTTTACCTCTATTAAGTGTTATTACAAGTATTTCCTACGATCACACCGAAATACTTGGAGAAGATTTAGCTTCCATTGCCTGGGAAAAAGCAGGCATCATTAAGAAGAAAGTTCCTTGTATTGTGGGTAAGGTACCGGATGAAGCATATAAGGTAATTGAAGAGCGTGCAATTAAACAGAATGCCCCTTTATTTGAAGCGGAACAATTAAACCCAAGTTTTTCAAAGAAGAATATCACACTGAGCGAACCCAATATTACGCTCAAAACTTCTTTTTTTGAACCTGTTAATGCTTGGAATGTAGCGATGACCTACCAATCAATTCAGTGTTTAAAGGATCAGTTGCCAGTAAGTGAAGAAGATTTTATTGCGGCTGTTGAAGAATTCCCTGGCGTTCCTGGAAGATTTGAGCGGATGCATCCCACCTTCGCTTGGTATTTCTCAGGCTCTCATAATTTAGAAGGGATTACATCTACCATTCGCACTGTTAAGTCGTTTAAAAACAAGAAAAAAGTTATTGTGATGGGAATGATGAAAGATAAAATAAGCAAGGAAATTTTAGATGAAACACTTGGTTTTGCGGATCGTTTTTTTTACAAATTAGAAGGGGATAGGGCCGCTTCTTTGGCAGGTATTCCGTCTCATTTACATATGAAAGCCATGAATGACGGTGATGTAGAATATATGTTAAGTGAATTGAAGACATCTTTGGTTATTTTTACCGGAAGTTTTTACTTTTACTCTATTGTTAAAGATTGGATGAGCCGAATGTGAATATGCTTTTCTTGTGCGGCCAGAATTTTGACTCCCTTACCATCCATGAGTTCGAAGTATTCATGAAGTCGGTACTAACACGTTTATTTAATTAAATTTTATGTCATCACTAACGAATGATGGGTATTCTTGGAATGACCCTGAGCAATTGAAATCTAAAAAACTACCGGATTTACAAGCTATAGCTAAGTCTGTAGGGGTGAAGAGGGTAACTGGCTTAAAGAAGCAATTGCTTATTGACGCCATTCTAGAGGCAAGTGCCGGGCATGCATCAAATCAGGAAGTTAAAGCAGAACATAGCTCAAAAGCAGGCAGAACCCCAGATTTATTCAACGAAACTCGCACAGCGACCCAAATTAATACCGCTGCGAATAACCTTTATGGCGGCGGCGAACATGTGGTTAGTTATAAAGAAGAAAAAGCGGAAGCCGAGGAGCCAAAAAACAAGGGGCGCAGAGGCAGCAGGGATTCCAATGACCAACATCCTAACGCCTCTAACAGATCGAGAAATCGTAAAAAGCATGAACATGACGAACTTCCAACCTCGGATGCACCTACTCTAAAAGGACGTTTAGCGGAATTGGAGCCGAAGCTTGGTCCTTATCTAATTAATGAGGGAACCTTAGAGATTCTTCCAGATGGGTATGGGTTTTTGAGATCGGTGAATTATAATTATAAGGCAAGTCCCGATGATATTTATGTGTCCCCTTCACAGATTAAACGATTTAGACTTCGGCAAGGTGATAGTGTAATTGGGATCATTCGCCCTCCTAAAGTGGGTGAGAGATATTTTGCTCTGCTTAGAGTGGAAGGGGTTAATGGGCACATCCCTCGTGATGTAGATAACAGAGGCTATTTTGATGAGTTGTTGCCCGTACATCCCGAGGACCGTTATCGTTTAGAATACGCTTCAAATGAGTACACCACCCGCTTAATCGATATGTTTGCCCCAATAGGTAAAGGTCAACGTAGCTTAATTGTCGCACAGCCGAAAACGGGTAAGACCACCATACTGCGTAACATTGCCAACGCAGTTAGTCAAAACCATCCAGAAGCAAAAATATTAATTTTACTGGTTGATGAGCGCCCTGAAGAGGTTACCGAAATGGAGCGAAGTGTACTAGGGGCAGAAGTAGCTGCTTCTACCTTCGACGAAAAACCAGAAAATCACGTGGGTTTATCGGAAATTGTATTTGAAAAAGCTAAAAGACTGGTTGAGAGTGGGCATGATGTTCTACTATTGTTGGATTCAATTACCCGTTTAGCACGAGCTTATAACGTATGTGCGGGTAACAAAGGAAGGACGATGAGTGGCGGGGTAGATTCGGAAGCACTTAAGGTACCAAGACAACTATTCTCCTCTGCTCGTAACATAGAAGGAGGTGGCTCACTAACTATTGTTGCAACCGCATTAATTGATACCGGTTCTCGTATGGATGATGTTATTTTTGAAGAATTCAAAGGAACAGGAAATAGTGAAATTGTACTAGATCGACGTATTTCAGATCGTAGAATTTATCCAGCCATTGACATATTTAGATCTGGAACGCGACGCGAGGAGCTATTGGTTAGTGAAGAAGAGCGTGAGAAAGTAGTTTTGTTACGTCGCCATTTAACCAATATGAGTCCCTTTGAGGCCATGGAATTCATTCTTGATAAAATAAAAGGAACTCGAGATAATTTAGACTTTCTAGTCTCAATGAATAAACGCTAATGTGGGTTCACCTTAACGAACACAGATAAGTGGGCTAGCAGGAGAAAAGGCAACGTAATACACCTATTTATTGCTTGAAGAAGCTTAATAAGCCAAAGCCTGGTATACAATCGGCTAACGGTAGAACACTAACCATTAAATAGTATATATGAACCTTTCATCTCCATCTTTTGATACCATAGTAGTGGGTTCGGGGCACAATGGGTTAGTCACGGCTTGTTATCTTGCTAAAGCCGGTTATAAAGTCTTAGTTACCGAAAAAAATGATACCATCGGTGGGGCAGTACGTACCGAGACCATGTTTGAATCTGCTGAAAATCCTCATGGGTTTCGCATGGATGTGGGTTCATCGGTTCATATTATGATTCACCAAACAGGAATCATCGAAGAGTTAGAATTGGAGAAGTACGGATTGGAATATATAGACATGGACCCAATTATGTCTTACCCAGTTCCAACGGCAAAAGGAGTCATACATTTCTGGAAGGACCTGGAAAGAACCCTCGAATCCATCGCTAGTGTGGCTCCCAAAGATGTTAAAAACTACAAGGATTTTATTGAATTCTGGGCAAAGATTAACAAAGGAGTTCTTGCCTCATTCATGACTCCCCCTAAGGGAGGTAAGATTGTAAGTGAAATAGTGAAAGCTCAGATCCGAGATGGATCTATGTTTAATAAAGGGGAACACATGAGTGGCTTACAACGTATTTTATCTAGCTATGGAAAAGTAGTTGATGATGCCTTTGAAAGTCCCTATTTGAAAGCGGCCTTAGTTTGGTTTGCTGCTCAATCTGGGCCTTTACCGGATCAGAGCGCCACCGGTGATTTTGTGGGATGGCAATCTATGTTGCATGAATCCGGTGCAAAGCATCCCAAAGGGGGTAGCGGGATGCTTACCCAAGCCATGAAGAACCTCATTCAGGCTCATGGAGGAACTATTTTAACGGATACCCCTGTAGAAAAAATTCTGGTTCGTTCTGGTCGTGCCATCGGCGTTCAAACCGAAAAAGGCCAAGAATTCCTTGCGCCCATTGTCGTTTCTAACGCTCATGTTCAAACGACCATGCTAAAAATGGTAGGCCCGGATCATTTGGCTAGTTCTATGATGAAAAAAGTCGAAAATATTAACGTGGGGAACGGATTTGGAATGGTCATTCGATGTGCGGTAGAGGAGTTACCTGTTTACACAGCAGCCCCAGAAGATCCATTTATTCATAATGGTATTCAGTTACTGGCTCCATCTGTGCAGTACATGAACGAAGCTATTGGAGACTACATGCAATCCAAACCGCCACGTAAACCAGCAGCACTTGCGATGACTTTTTCTAAAATTGATCCAGAAGTGGCGAAGGATGGAAAACATACCATGTTTGTTTGGGCTCAATGGCATCCTTACAACCTAGCAAATGGCGAAAAGTGGGACGATATCCGTGAGCGGGAAGCTCAAAAAATCTACGATGTAGTAGTTGATTACGCCCCAAATATGAAAGACAAACTCATCGATTGGTACATCCAAAGTCCCCTGGATATTGAGCGAAAGCATGGGCTGCTCAAGGGTAATGTAATGCATGTCGAAATGAGTTTTGATCAAATGTTTATGTTTCGACCTATTCCTGAAATGAGTGCATATGAAACACCTATTGAGCACCTTTACTTATCCAGTGCTTCCTGCCACCCTGGTGGTGGGGTATTTGGTGCGGCGGGTTACAATGCGGCTCAGGTTATATTGAAAAAGTATAAAAAACGCTCATGGCTTCAGAGTACATAGAATTACCACCGGATGATTCTTCCACAGTGAATTCAAACAACCAACCTAGTCTAATGGTTGATCAAGCTAGTTTGAATCAACATATAACGATAGACTTTTTAACGTTGGATCAAAATATTGAAGCCATTACCAACAACGTGGCTCCTAATACCCAACTTTGGCCTGTGATTAAAGATGATGCGTATGGCCATGGAGCTATTCCTATTGCGAAACGATTAGCCCCCCAAGTTCATGGATTTTGCGTAGTTCGCCCGTTGGAGGGGGTCATCCTTCGAGAGGCTGGTATTAGGCAGCCAATATTGGTGTTTGAGCCTCCAAATGAGCGTAACATAGCTGTATATACATCGCATAATTTAATCGCTTCTGTGAGTCATATCAGGCATTTAGACCTGTTAGAGTCTGGCTGCTCATATCATGTGAATATCGATACCGGGATGAAGCGTTTAGGGGCCCCGATCGAAGAGCTACCGGTGCTTACCCAGGCCATTCAAAAGCGAAAAGATATTTATGGAAAAGGGGTTTATACCCATTTTTATAAGGCCGATGATCCCGGTTCAACAACAGTAGTCGAACAGCTAGATTTATTTCAAAGGCTTCAATCTCAGTTTCCAACAGAGTGGCTTCGGCATACTGCTAATAGTGGGGCTATTTTTCATTATGCAAAGCAGCTACCGTTATCATTTGATGCAGTACGACCAGGTGTATGTTTGTACGGGTATAGTGCGGGTAATCAAGCCATAGACTCATTGAGCCCGTTACTTTCATGGCAGAGCCGGCTGGTGCATCATCAACCCGTGAAGAAAGGGGAATCGGTGAGTTATGGAGCACGATGGAGAGCGCCACGCGACGGTTGGGTAGGGGTCATTCCTGTTGGCTATGCTCATGGTTTGCCTCGCTTGTTAAGCAATCAAATGCAACTCAGTATCGAAGGCACACTGTACGAACAGGTTGGCTCAATTACGATGGATTTCACCCTTATTTGGCTTGGTGAGAATAAAATCCCACTAGGGTCACCTGTTTTTTTACTAGATGCTGATCAGCTTCGAGCCAATGTATGGGCGGAGAAAACCCAGACCATTGCCTATGAGATTACGACAAGAATATCCCCCAAGGTACCTAGGGAATATGTAGGCTAATAGGCGATATAATCTAGTGTTAGATTCCAGTATACCAAATCTCCGTAAGCGTTGAGTGAGTCAGGAACCTGAATCACGCGATGTTCTCCTTCGGTCATTCCCAAAACGCCTCGAACAAATCCGACACCTCGAGAGTCTTGATAAGTGCCTATTTCAACAAATTGAGTAGAAGCTTGTGACCCATTTAGGTAGGAGCTATCAACGATATTATCTCGGGAAGTCCCCCCTCTAAAAGTCGTATAATATAAAAAGATATTATCGCGGATTGTTACTTCTTGGGTGCCCGTTCCGCGCTCCATGATGTATACTACCAGTCCATCGTCATAGTTTATAGTTTCGATGGCTTCAGAGACGTCGGGTAAATTAGGGGCATCAGAATAATCGTAGGTGAAGTAAAAGGGATCTTCTTCACATCCTGAGGTTAGTGTGGCGATTAGCACTAGCACGAAAAAACCGAAGGATGTTCTAGAAATAGAAGAAAAAAAAGTGTTGTTTTGCATAAAACTCGTAGATGTTAGGATGTTGAAATATAAGGCTCTTTTACGACATTTTCCCTCACGTGCGTAAGAGTTATTCCTCACCAAACGCTTTACGTAATTCTTTAGTACGTTGACGGACTGCTATTGCAGAAACTCCGATTGCGATTTCGTATAAAATAACCAACGGGATAGCAATTAAGACTTGTGAAATTGGATCTGGTGGAGTTAAAAATGCTGCCAAAACTAAGCATAAAATGATAGCATGTTTTCGGTAGGTTCGAAGAAACAGGGGGGTTAAAAAACCTGCTTTGGATAAACCATAACTAAGAACAGGTACTTGGAAAATAATCCCACAGCTTACGACCCACATAGCCAATGAACTGAAGTAGGCGTTTATGTCAAAGTCGTTTCGAACCAGTCCACTATCTGAGATGTTGAAATTGGCAAAAAATTGCAAGGCAAAGGGGACCAAGATGAGATAGCCAAATGCGATTCCAACGCCAAAAAAGAACGTGATAAAAAAAGCGGTTAAAATAGTTTTCCAACGTTCTTGTTTCTCTAAAGCAGGCGCAATAAAAGCCCATATTTGATAGAAAAACAACGGCGAACCAATAATGAATCCAGAAATAAATAGCATGCCCCAATAGGTGAAGAACTGCCCGGGTAATTTCCTGGATTGTAGGGTGAGATCAATCGCATCTACACGAATGATATCATACATAAAAAATGACGCTCTAGTAGGGCCAAGAAGCAGGGTATCTATGATGAAATCAGAAAAAATAAAGGCTCCGATTACACCCATTACAACGCCGACCATACCCTTAATCACGCGCCATCGAAGCTCTTCCAAATGCTCCAAAAAAGACATCTGATCTGTACGATCCTTAGGTTGTTGAGCCTTCGGTGGAGTGCCTTCCATGATTTGGCGTTCCTTCAAAGTGGGCCTCTATTTACGTTTAGATTAATAAAGCGGATATTGATCACACATCTCTTTAACTCGACCCGTCACCGTTTTGTGATTCGATTCACTCTCTGGATGTTGTATTACTTGATCGATCAGGTTTGCAATCTCAATGAACTCACTTTCCTTGAATCCTCGGGTGGTCATTGCGGGGGTTCCTATTCGTATTCCAGAGGTTACAAAAGGACTTTCTGTATCAAAGGGAACCATATTCTTGTTCACAGTGATGGCAGCTAAGCCTAGCGCTTCCTCGGCTACCTTACCCGTTACATTTTTGTTCCGTAAATCAATTAAGATCAGGTGATTGTCCGTTCCGCCACTTACAATAGTATATCCTAGCTCTAAAAATCGGTTCGCTAGCGCTTTAGCGTTGGCTTGAACCTGGGTTTGATATTGTTTGAAATCGGGCTTAAGCGCTTCTTGATAGGCGACGGCTTTAGCCGCAACCACATGCATAAGAGGTCCGCCTTGGGTACCTGGGAATACAGCAGAATCAAATAATTCAGACCAATTTTTTGTTCTTCCTGATTTGGCTGCAACCACGCCTAGCGTATTAGGGCCATCCTTACCTACTAAGATCATTCCACCCCGAGGTCCCCTCAGTGTTTTGTGGGTGGTGGTGGTAGCCACATGGGCATGAGGCAGTGGATCGTTTAGGTTACCCGTGGCAATAAGTCCAGCAGTGTGAGCCATATCCATCCAAAGTAAAGCACCTACTTCATCCGCAATGGCACGGAATGTTTCATAATCATAATCTCTAGAGTAGGCAGAGGCTCCAATGGAAATGAGCTTAGGTTGAACCTTTTTTGCTTTGTCTCGGATTTTGTCGTAGTCCAAAAGTCCAGTATGTTCATCCACCCCATAAAACTCGGGTTTAAAATAAATTCCTGAAAAATTTACTGGTGAACCATGGGTTAAATGTCCCCCGTGAGCTAAATCAAAACCCAGTAAGGTTTCACCTGGCTTCATAAGTGCTAAGTACACCGCCGCATTCGCCGAAGCTCCAGAATGAGGTTGTACATTCACCCAGTCAGCACCATATAATTTCTTAGCTCGATCTCTTGCCAAGTCTTCGATAACATCGGCAAACTCACACCCACCGTAGTATCGTTTTCCTGGATACCCTTCTGCATATTTGTTGGTTAGTACACATCCATTTGCCTCCATAACTGCCTTAGAGGCAAAATTTTCAGACGCAATAAGCTCTAGATTATCATTTTGGCGAGTGGTTTCTTTTTGCAATAAATCAAAGATAGCGGGGTCTTGAGATTGAATATTATTCATAGATGTTAGCTTATAATTTATGAGTGAGATGAGGTTAGGCTAGAGATTTTTTGGACGCGACGTTCATGGCGCCCCCCTTCAAACGGTGTTTCTAACCAGCTTTTTAGAATATTTTTAAGTATTTCAGGTTCGTTTTCTAAACTTCGCCCTGGCAGACATAATATATTGGAGTTATTATGCTGCCGAGTCAGGGCAGCGGTTTGCGCATCTTGGACCAATGCGGCTCTCACGCCACTATACTTATTGGCCGTCATGCAGACTCCTTGACCACTGCCACAAATAAGAATGCCTAATTCGGCATCGCCTTGATCAATTTTTTGGGCTACCTGAACGGCATATTCTGGGTAATCAACGGAATCTTCACTGTGAGTGCCTAGGTCGTCTACATCTACCCGAAGATCCTTTAATATTTGAAGCACAACACATTTTGCTGTATATCCTGCATGGTCGCTTGCAATGGGGATTTTCATAAAATTAAGTAGGGTTACTGGGAGGAATAAAAAGTACGCTAAATATCTTTAAAAAAACGCTTAGTTTAAAGAAGAAAGCCTAAATTGTGAAGGAGCTTGTAAGCTTATGCCCCCCAATCAAAGAGGCAGAAAAGCAGGCGAAAAGCAGGCGAAAAGCAGGCGAAAAGGTGAAGAAAAGAGGCATTGAACTCATTCTATTGCCAAAAAGACTATCTCATAACCAGTCATATCGATGAAAAGTTTAACTAAAATAAGCTACGAAACCGAACTCAATGCCATTAAAGCGCTATTGCCCGAATTGGATGAAATTATTCACAAGATCAGAGCCGATAACCAGTTTAAAATCGAGCGTAAAGCTAAAAATGACTTAGTAACATCCGCGGATCTTGCTTCAGAGGCGTTCATAGTTAATCGGTTGAGTGAATTATTTCCGGATGATGTGATTTGGGCCGAGGAAAATCATGCCCAGCCAGAGGAGTTAGATCAACGAATTTGGATTATAGATCCCATCGATGGCACGACCAATTTTTCACATGGTTTTGCGCCTTATTGTGTCTCCATCGCTCTTTGGGATCGAACGGAGTTGGTGCTTGGGCTAGTATATGAGTTGGCGCATAAACAATGTTTCTATGCTACAAAAGGACAAGGGGCTTATTTGGATGGCACTGTACTTTCCGTTAGTCCTTGTACACAGCCCGAAGACTCTCTCATAGCTACAGGCTTTCCCTATACGGAATTCTCAGGGGTTCATTCATTGTTGACTTTGCTTGAGGTATTGTTTCAAGAAACTCATGGTGTTCGAAGGGCGGGGGCTGCTTCGTATGATTTATGTGCGGTTGCCGCTGGTTGGGTTGAAGGTTTTTTTGAAGAAGGCTTAAAGGCATGGGATGTAGCAGCGGGCGGGTTCATCGTTCAAGAAGCGGGGGGATATATTTGCGATTGGGAAGGCGGAGATCAGTGGCTTACTGGAAAGCAAATAATTGCAGGGAACAAACCGATAAAAAAATATTTACTCGAACGCATACAAGGTATTTATCCAGGATTTGGTTCTACGTAAATTGTCCAGATAATTTTCTACGATCCAGAGTTTAATTCTATGTCTATGAGTCCCTCTATCCATTCAGAGCAAATCCGAGAAGCCACTTTTGCACTCATCCAAACGAGCTGTGATACCGATCCAGATGAAAACCGGGAAAAAGCGGTTACCAAGATTCGAATGGCTGCAGAACAGGGAGCACAGGTGATGGTTCTGCAAGAGTTATTTGCCTCACAATATTTCTGCTTCACTGAAGATTATGATCATTTTGGCTTAGCAGAGACGATACCTGGTACATCGACTCGAATCTTTTCTGAACTAGCAAAAGAACTCGGGGTGGTTATAGTGGCCTCGCTGTTCGAAAAACGGGCTCAAGGACTTTACCACAATACCGCAGTTGTTATCGATGCCGATGGTGAGATGGTTGGAATGTACAGAAAAATGCATATCCCAGACGATCCTGGCTATTACGAGAAATTTTATTTTACTCCGGGAGATCTTGGTTACAAGGTTTTCCCCACGCGATTTGGCAGAATAGGAGTGCTTATTTGTTGGGACCAATGGTATCCAGAAGCGGCTCGATTAACAGCGTTAAAAGGTGCTGATGTGTTGGTGTATCCGACTGCCATTGGATGGGCTCAATCACAAGATCTTGAAACCAACGTTGAGCAGCATCAAGCTTGGCATACCATACAGCGATCTCACGCTGTGGCTAATGGATTACCCGTACTTTCAGTTAACCGAGTTGGGGTAGAGGGTGACATGCAGTTCTGGGGACAATCATTTGCATGCAATGCCTTTGGCAAGGTGCTTTGTCAAGCCTCTGAAGGTAAAGAAGAAGTGTTGATTCAACCGATTAATTATAGCCAATCGGATGCCTACAGAATTCATTGGCCATTTCTACGAGACCGAAGAATTGACAGTTATCACCCCATTACTAAGCGGTTTTTAGACGATGAATCCTGAATTAAATGCAGACCGACATTCAGCAGACGCCGATCAAATACCGTCTAATGCCTATTCACATGAGTACTCATTTGACCGTATAGATACTTCTCGGGTTCATGTCACTGAGATGGGATATCGTTTCCCAGGAGAATTTGAAGCTCATGAGGCAACGTGGTTAAGTTGGCCACACAATCCCAATACGTGGCCGGGAATGTTGGACCGGATTATTCCCATTTATGCGGAATTTGCAGCAGGTCTTACCCATGAAGAACGAGTTCACATTAATGTTAATACCGTTAAAATGGCGGAATATGTTCGCGGATTAATTAAGCAGAAAGGAGGGGATTTAAGCAGTCTAGAGTTGCATCAATTCCCCACCAACGATGCTTGGTGTCGCGATCATGGGCCTTGTTTCTTGGTTCGAGATCAGGAGGTTAACTCGTTAATACTGCTGGATTGGGAATACAATGCATGGGGCCAAAAATATTCCCCTTATGATCTGGATAATGCAATTCCAGGGCAGATAGCGAATTTTTTAGCCATACCTAGTATCCGACCAGGAATTGTAATGGAAGGGGGTGCAATAGAAACCAATGGCCAGGGCGTGATAATGACCACCAAGGCATGTTTGCTGAACCCAAACCGTAATCCCAATCTAAATCAATCGCAGATTGAGGGATACTTAGAACGTTTTTATGGCGCCAAGGAAATTTGGTGGCTAGGTGATGGTATAGTAGGGGATGATACAGACGGTCATATTGACGATATGACAAGATTTGTCTCACCCAATACCATTGTTAGTGCTGTAGAGAACAATAGTAAAGATGAAAACTATCAGGCGTTACAAGAAAATTGGGAACGCCTCCATGGCTTCTACTTTGCCGATGGTTCTAAACCCGAACTTGTTGCCCTTCCAATGCCTTCCCCAGTCGTCCATGAAGGGCAACGATTACCTGCTTCCTATGCAAACTTTTATATTAGCAATGATTCTGTTTGGGTTCCTATCTTTGACGACCCTAATGATAAGCAAGCTATAGGTGTTTTACAGGAGTGTTTTACTAATAAAGTGGTACGAGGAATAAATGCACGTGAATTGGTTTGGGGACTTGGGGCCTTTCATTGCCTTAGTCAACAACAGCCTGTACGTTCTAATTAAACCAGAATAGAGTCGTTACTCAGGGTTGAACGAGCTTTGTTCGAATGCTTGGACCAATGGTACTGGTTATTTAATACGACGAACGGCCACTCGCTTGAATTCGACTTTATCTCCATGATCCTGGAGGGAAATGTGTCCGATTCCTGCTTTGGCCCAATCAGCATCGTCATTCCACTTGCTTTGCAGTTTGCGTTGGAGAAAATCGGCACTTTTAAGATTATATTGGAGAACTAGTTCTCCGTTTAACCAGTGCTCGACTTCGTTATCAAGCACTCTTATTCCTACTACATTCCATTGCCCTGCGGGTAGATAAGGTGATGAATTGGGAGCATACATATCATACAAAGAGGCTACTTGACGATGAGGAAGTGATTCAGAGGGAGCTAATTCATTGTCCAATAATTGATATTCAGGTCCGGTTTCATAGTCATCTTTGTAGTCGCTGCCTTGGGTCACATGATACATGATACCGCTATTTCCGCCAGGGGACATTCTGTAGTGGACTTCTAACTCAAAATTATCGAAGAGGTCTCTACTCACAATGGATTGACCAAATCCCGTATTTTTTTCAACCTCATCTCCTTGTTTTGAAACAGTGAGTATTCCATCGATAATTTCCCATTTTTCCGGTATAGCTTCCTGATTAAACCCAGTCCAGGCATCCATAGTTGAGTGGGTTTGCGAATCAAACAGTACGACCCAATCCGAAATAGATTCAACCATTATTCTTGGTTCTAAGGAGTTCTTCGTCTCATTAGCCAACTTGTCTTTAGATGTTTCGGGGGTGTTACTGCACCCATTAAAACCAAGCATCATAAAAACGCTTAAAAGCAATAAATAGGGGGGATTTTTGAACATATCCATCATCATATCGAGTGATTATTTTGGATTAAAATTAACACTTTTTTTATCGTTTACATACTGTTGGAATCGAAGGGGGTAGATAAATGCGGGTTCATTTGGCACGGCATCAAATCGATACTCCAAATCAATAGAGGGTTTACTAGGACGATCATTCGGACTCCAACGAAAGCCTTCCAGTCTCCGTAGAGAAAGGCTACTGTCTTCTTCAAAAACAAAGCCCTGTGAAGCAGTAGCAGCTAATTCATCAATGTCATCCTCCACAAAACGTATATTCGCCAGAGGAGTGTTTAATTCAATGGCCCCATCGTTTTCATCCTCTTCATTTTGGGTGAAATAAAGAATGGTCACATTAGGTTCTAAGGTCATAGTATGAAGGCGTCCACCCATAAACCGAGTTATCACTGTATCGGCTTTTAGTTGATTAAAACGTCCCGATTTCTCTGCTTTAACAGTAACAAAGGCCTCATTAAGTAGGTATAGTAGGCTTAGTTCATTACTATCGGTTTGGGCAATAATAGTTTTTGCATTTAGTTCGGTATTGTCATACCAGGCAATGGGTTGGCCTGTTAAGGTGAATTCTTCGAGCTCGGAATCGTATTGTAAACTGTCCGAACGGGTAGAAAAGTTAGTGCTCCAGCTTTGACTCAGCGAGTCACTTTGAAATGTGAAGGTGCTATCTTTATCGTATACCTTAATGATGGGAGCAAATACAAAGGTTGTATCCGATTCGGTATCGGTATTGATTTCTGGAGCTGGATCATCTGGCATGTTGATTTCTGGAGCTGGATCATCTGGCATGTTGATTTTTGGAGCTGGATCATCTGGAGCATCATTCGCTGCAGAGTCAATCGTTCGTATAACTGCATTTCCAATGAGTTGACGGAAGTCTGTCGAGTCTGCGTAGATTGAATCGGCCCGAATACGTTGCTGATCGCTAAGATTATCGATAAGTACATTACCGGATAAGTAACTCCTCTTTGACTTACGCGCGAGGGTCATGAAGTCACTCTCCGCATATTCTTCCTCTGTATGCAGTTGTACATGCTCAATAAAGAGGGCACTATCTTGCTCTTCAAAATAGGTTCCACTGTTAGCCGTGAGTACTCCTGTACTATCTACAAGCCTTATACCATTAGTGAAGTAAGCAATTTTTTCTTCGAAATTATAATCTACCGATGTGCCAAATAGACGAGTATTCTCCTGCTCAATAATGACCCTGCCTCGTAAGAGGCTTCGTTCGTTTTTACTAAAATAGCGAAGCGAATCGGTCCAAATAATGGCATTCTCTGTTTCAATTTGAAGGTTACCAATCGCTAGTAATTCACTGCGATCTAAGTACCGATAAGCTGTATCACATACCATAGCTAAACCATCTACAGTGAGACGTGCCTGAATTAAGCGTTGAACAGGCTCTTGTTCGTATATGGTTCTTTCGGCTGATTCGAAACGTAACAATTCAACAACATTTTGTGCCTGCAATGGACGGCTAACTATGCTAAATAACATCCCAATGCCACCTAGAAGTAAGAATAAACTCCTTTGACTGTTCGCTGAAGGCGCCCAATGATTTTTTACTCGGCAATAGGTACGCTTAATCGATGACAACAGTACCACCCCCTTCGTTTAAAGTGTACTCGCTTAAATCTGTATTTCCTTCAAAACCTAAAGCAGAAATACTATCCGGAGGGGCAATAAAGGTTACAAATAGGGGAGTGCTCATGCGATCCTGAAAACGCTGCCATTTTAGATAGTCAGATCTCAAGACTTTTTCCTCCGTTGTGTTAATTTCAACATTGTAATACATTTCAAATACTCCAATAGATGACCTATACAGAGCACTATCACAGGTTATAGTACTCTGTAATTCACCTGTTGCTTCGTCATAAATAGTTATAAAAATAGGCCCTGATATTTCAGTAAAGCTTTCCTCATTATTCTCTACAAATTTTGCGTAACTAGCTTCTAAATCGAGTACTTTTCGACCCTCATCAATTAGATTTAAACGGAATCCCCAGCTTTCAGAAGAACCGATTTTATCCGCTTGTAATACCTGATCAATCTGCTGGGTATCAAATTCGGATAAATCCTGACAGGAAATTAGTGCAACACTTAAGGCGGTACTAAAAATGAACGCGATATGAGTAAGATGAAGTTTTCTCATAACAAGTAGTTATGAAGGAGTAGTGCCAAAGTAACGGTCTCCTGCATCACCGAGTCCAGGCAGGATGTATGCCTGCTCATTCAATTCACGATCGAGGTAGGTGGTAATAATAGGTACATCGGGATGATTGTTATGCACCTTCTCAACACCTTCCGGAGCTGCAATTACACAAGTGAAAACAATATCATTTGCCCCGTTTTCTTTTAAGTAGCTAATGGCATGGGATGCACTACCGCCTGTGGCAAGCATAGGATCAACTACGATACATGTTCCATGGTCTAGTCCTTCAGGTAAATTGTCGTAGTAATTAATGGGCTCATGTGTTTGGTGATCACGGTACACACCAATATGGCCTACTTTGGCATTGGGTACAAAATGTAGGATTCCTTGAACCAAACTTAAGCCTGCTCTAAGTATGGGAACAACATGAACGGTTTTATCCAACTCTACCCCCGAAGTAACTTCCAGGGGTGTTTGCACCTGTATATCCTTGGTACTTACGTGCGAGAGTGCATGATATCCTAAAATACCCCCCAATTTATCCATTGCTTCTCTGAACGCTTGAACTCCTGAGTGTTGATCTCTGAGTTTGGTTATGTAGAGATGGACTAGGGGGTGTTCAATTACCTGCAGATACTTGTTTTGAGGCATATCATTCCGTGCCTTGGTTTGCTTTGTAGGAATCAAAATAGGTTTTTGTTGCTTTGGCAACTACACCAGAAAGGGCAAATAAGGCAATGATGTTAGGGAATGTCATAAGTCCCAATGCAATGTCTCCAATGGCCCATACCGTTTCAAGGGCTAATATAGCTCCTAAGAAGTGCATGACTAAATACACCATTTTATAATAAATGATGGAAGAATCACCAGCTAAGTACTGAATAGAGCGGTCCCCATAATAACTCCAACTAATGGCGGTGGAAACCCCAAACAAAATCACACAAATGGTAACGATATATTTACCACCGGCAAATAGGGGGGAGAGACCTTTCTCAAAAGCCAATGCGGTTAAAGGTGCTCCGTTCTCAACAATACTGGTCTGAAGTTCACCTAAGTTTTCACCGGTCAATGTTTGAATAGTCACAGATCCGTCTTCTAAGACAACAATTTGGCCACTAAACAGTTCTTCTCTGTCTTTATCTGTGTAAAATTCTCCATATGAATAATCATTCCGAAGAATATCACCATTGACTGGAACACCATTTGATATGGTTAAAATGGTGCTTTCGTCGTCTATTTCGAAGCTAGCTTCTAAGGCGTTGGTGGTAAAAACAGTCGGGTGTTTTTGTTCCCATACTCCAGTACTTACAATGACCAAACCGGTCATGGTACAAACCACAAGTGTATCAATAAAAGGCTCTAAAAGGGCAACAACTCCCTCACGAACGGGCTCTTTAGTTTTGGCAGCGCCATGAGCAATGGGCGCGGAACCCTGGCCCGCTTCATTTGAAAATAAACCTCGCTTAATACCCCACACTAAGGTAGTTAAAAACAAGCCCGAACCAATTCCAAAAGCACCTGCCTTAGGCGTGAAGGCATATTCAATGATGGTTCCGAATGCTGGTAGTACTTTTTCAACATTCAATAATAAAATAATGAGCGCTCCAAGTACATATATGATTGCCATTACGGGCATTAAACTGGCTGTTACTCGACCAATACGTTTGATTCCACCTACTATGACGAATCCAACAACAGAGGCTGTTGCTAGCCCAGTTATCCATCCTGGGATAAGAAAGGTGGCTTTCATAGTGTCAGCAACAGTATTTGCCTGTACGGCATTTCCAGTTAAGAAAGAACATATAACGGCCATAGCAGCAAAGAAGACGGCTAACCATTTCCACTGTTCACCTAGGCCTTTCTCGATGTAATACATAGGACCACCAGAGACCGACCCATCACTATTTTGTATTCTGTATTTCACGGCCAGAGTACACTCAGTATATTTAACGGCCATACCAAAAAAAGCGGTAACCCACATCCAAAATAAGGCTCCTGGACCACCATAATGTATGGCAATGGCAACACCTGCAATGTTACCAATCCCCACTGTAGCTGATAAGGCTGTAGTCAATGCTTGAAAGTGATTGACGTCCCCAATTGCGTCAGGATGGTCAAATTTTCCCATCACGGTTAAAATCCCATGCTTAAAATGCCGTATTTGAACAAAACCTAATCGAAGGGTGATAAAAATTCCAAAACTGAGTAGTACGGCAACCATGAACGGGAAGAAGGATGGAGTGCTCCAAACCAAATCATTTAACGTGCCAACTATATTCTCAAAAGTTTCCATGTGCTAGTAGATGTGGTGATTATTGGTTAATTATTGTCGAAACATACCAATCAAAGTAATAAAGATTTCGGAAAGTATGCGTTAGATTAATAAATAATGAGATGGGAGGATTAATTTTTAGAGAATGAACGATTTAATAAAGAACTGTCGTTATTTAATTAGAATTTTATCTAAGTTATTAAAATAATAGGCTTATTATGACAAAGTCAGACATAGTAGATATCATATCCTCGTCGGTTGGATTAACTAAAGTAGAAACAGAAGCGGTGGTAAACGGCTTTATGGAAACAGTTATCGATACCATGAAAAGAGGAGAACATATTGAACTTCGAGGTTTTGGTAGCTTTAAAGTTGTAAAGCGTGCTCAAAGAGTAGCGAGAAATCCAAAAACGAACGAAGAGGTTATTGTACCTGAACAATATGCACCTGTTTTGAAAATCTCGAAAGATTTTAAAGAGTCGGTAAATAAAACACTTTCTATGTAAATTTGAATTATTTTAGAATTCAAATAGTCTTTACTAGAATAAATTCTTATATTTTAAATCTGAAATTAACGTAAATAGTTTACAGGATACCAAGTATGCCAAGTGGTAAAAAAAGAAAACGCGCCAAAATAGCTAAGCACAAGCGAAAAAAACGATTACGCAAGAATCGCCATAAGAAGAAAAAATGATTTTTAAGGCCTCTATCAAGAGGCCTTTTTTTATGCGTGCGATTTTATTTTGTATAACAAAATACATGTAGCTTACAAGAGTGCAATTGAACTACATTGCCGCATTATACATTACATTGCTACAAAGACACGTTAACGAGGCCGGTGCCACATAGTCATTGCGATAGCAACGTTAATCCGTAACCGAATTAATCGAATGTTCTATCAGTGCTTCTGAAATCTTGACCACTCTGCTACTGCGTACTAGTAAGGATTTAAGGCTCTTTTGAACAAAGATCTGTAAGTTTTGCATATCTGTTGTTTTACTTAAATCGAACTGGAAATAAGAAATGAGTTGGATATTTGATAAGTATTTTCCTTCGCTATCCCCCTCAATTTCTACATGCCAGCGTGTGACATTAGTTTGAGGTCCAAAATTAGCATGAATTCGTTTAGAAATTATATCCATCCATTGACTTGCGAAGTCCGTTCTGTAATTGCCTTTTCTTTCCTTAAAGTTGGGTTGGCAGTTCTCGGGGTTAAATGTCCACATAAGTTCAACATCAATAGTTGGCTTAGTTTTGGCTTGTTTTAACTCATCAACATCTAGTAATGGATGGCTGTCAAGTCCACTTAACTGATCAGCGAGTATGAATTCACGATATTGGTCCCAATCAAAATTTATAGATAGTTTCTTTAGATAGCGAGTATTTCTTTCCAGGTTAATGTTCAGTTCTAATCCAGTTGCAAATATTGTATTATCTTGCCATGTTCTAAAGCTTTCCGTTTGGATATGTTTACTTTCTACATCCGATTGGATAGTGTTAACGATGGAAAGGAAGATAGGGTAGTTCATTCCGTTTGATTTTAGTTCCGATACCTTTGGTGTACTATTCATTTACTACTTGGATATTTCCGTTATTAAAATGGATATATCCTGTTTCTCAAAAAAAGCACTGCAATTACTCCCGTGAATTATTACGAATTAATATATTTAAATAAAGAGCTGAACGTCAAATTAAGGTCAGAAACTTTACATCGTATAATTTCTCCACAAAAAAACATTGTTGAGCTTTATATAGGAGAGCACTGTGTTCGATTTCATGCAGTCCCACCAACCCCTTATGTGTATGTACGCAGCTGGAATTCAGCTAAGAAAAAAAACGTAATTAACTTTTTCCCTGAAGTATATGGTCAATCAGTCGAAGAAATACTCTCTTTGACTCAAGAAAGGTATCTAGGTATACGTTTTTCAGGTGGTGCAACCGTTTGGTTTGAAGTATTTGGATCACGGGCAAATTTGTATTTGGAGGTAGAAGGTGAGCTGTGTGATTCTTTCAAGACCTGCCATCCAAATTTGAAGGGTGCCGAAGAAAGATGGAAGGGGGCAATGCACGGAAACACATTGTCTAGCAGCGATACAGAGTTATTCAGTGCAGTTGCAGAGGCGATAAAAAAGTCCGCCGCACATGATGCGCTAATCAATAGTGATGATGTCCTAAAAATAGATTTAAATCCAAAAGACCTCAAGAAGAAGCTTTGTGCGCTGCATCCCAGCATAGAAAGAACTCATTTAGAATCACTCATTGACTTATATCTCCCTCAAGCTCCTGAGCTCAAAGAAATCCACCTCTTTATAGAAGAATGTCATCATCAACTAAGCGAACATGCAGAGTTTAGGCTGTTAGATGATGGTTCTAGAACGCTATTTCCTGAGGCTTATTTACCTAAAAATACCAGAGAAACCCTTTCAAGTGTGTCCGATTTACTATTTCGACATACCTCTAGTCTACAACGTGAGGGAAGATACAAGCAACTGATGGCGGCGAGTTTAAAAGAATTAGACAAAGCGATAAAGCGGACTAAGGTGAATGTAAATCAACTAGAAAAAGCCGTTAACAATCAAGAAAAAGCGACAATTTGGGAGGAATATGGACACCTATTAATGACTATGGCTCATAGAACAAAGCCAGAGTCTGAAATACTGGTCATTCAAAATTATTTTAGAAATAATGAAGAAACCAAAATTAATCTAGATATAGACCGAAGTTTTGTGGACAATGCACAGCGCTACTATAAAAAAGCTAGTAATGCTAAACGCAGTATGGAGGCGGTAAAACAACAATTACCTTTACTTAAACAGCGATTAGAAGCATTGCTGGTCGGGCAGGAATCCTTAAGCACTATAAACGACATCAAAGATTTGGATAATTGGCGCAAAGACATGCTTGAAAAAGGACTCTTGAATCATCAACCCGAACAAGGCTCAACCAATAATTATAGCATTGGTACAAAGGGTAGAGTCGCCCGGTCGAATGCCCATCAAAATAAACAAAATTCCACCCAATCGATTTCCAAGCCCTATCACGAATGTAGGGTGTCTGGTTTTTCAATATGGATTGGAAAAAATGCGCGATCTAACGACAAAATGCTCAGTTTAGCCCATAAGGACGATATTTGGTTACATGCAAAATCTGTCGCGGGCTCTCATGTTATTATAAGGGCTCAGCAAAAAATACCTGATAAGGCCGTCATTGAAATTGCAGCCTCTTTTGCAGCTCATCAGTCAAAGGCGAAAGGATCTGAGTGGGTTCCTGTAATCTACACCCCCAAAAAGTATGTTAGAAAAGCTAAAAATTCGCCCCCGGGTACGGTAATTGTTCAAAAAGAGCAAGTAGTCATGGTGCAACCTATGGAACCAAGAGACGCATAACATATGTGACAAACCTCTATATTATAAGGTATAAACGTTCAAGAATTGAATGATGAGCAAATTCACGCATCCTATTGTACTATGTGGTTTTATGGCCAGTGGAAAAACTGTAACTGCCAAGGCTATGGGGGCTATAATTCACTCCGATTATGTTGATCTCGATGCCGAAATAGAGCGTCGAGAAGGAGCATCTATTCCCGAAATATTCAAGGAGCATGGTGAAGAATATTTTAGGCATCTAGAGCGTAAAACAGTTATGCAAGTGATACTTGAATCCCCGAAGATTATTTCT
Organism: Rhodothermaeota bacterium MED-G12; assembly: GCA_002457365.1. Classification (GTDB taxonomy): domain Bacteria; phylum Bacteroidota; class Rhodothermia; order Balneolales; family Balneolaceae; genus UBA1275. The sequence continues at coordinate 25,985 of NTKP01000001.1, read as the reverse complement.
TTAGGTGGGGGTGCTTTACAGAATCAAGAGATTTTGGATGGGATCAAGGAGCAATCTATTCTCGTGTTTCTTCGTCCCGACTTTGAACTCATATTTAAACGGTTAATCACGAATAAAAAGCGCCCGTTAATTGCTCGGGAATGGGCGGAGACAAGAAATCCGGAAATAGTAAAAGAACGTATAAAAAACGTATATTTAACTCGTTTACCATTGTACGAGCAAGCACATATCACTCAACCGGTAGAATCCGACTGGTCACCCTATCAGGTGGCTAGTAAGATTTTCGATCAAGTATCTCAGTTTCAGTCATCATAGTTTATGGACAATAGATCTACCACACTTCGAACTACTAATGAATCAACCTATACCATTCAGCTTGTGCACAATGAGTTGGAAAAGGTATCGGAGTATTTTTTGGGACCAATAGTTTCTGAGAGAGCCCTGGTCATTGTGGATGAACAAGTGCATTTTTATCATCGTGACTGGATTGAGAGTAGCTTGGGAAAAACCTTTAGGTATCTTTCTAGTTATATTGTTCCATCTGGTGAAAAAAGTAAAAATCTCAGTCAATTTGGTAGTTTGTTGCACTGGATTTTGGAGCAACCGATTGAGCGAAATACCCCCGTTATCGTTATTGGTGGGGGTGTTGTTGGAGATTTGGGTGGGTTTGTAGCTGCTAGTACTTTACGAGGTTTGCCATTATTTCATATTCCAACCACCTTATTAGCTATGGTAGATAGTTCCATTGGTGGGAAAACTGGGATTAATCATTCAACCGGTAAAAACGTGATAGGATCTTTTTACCAACCAGTAGGGGTTTTTGCTGATACTCATTTCCTATCAACTCTCGATAAAAAAGAATGGACCAACGGATTAAGTGAAATTCTTAAGTATGCCTGCATTCAAGATCAACGTATTTTCACCAGTTTAGAAGAACTATTTGACCATAATCTGGATTATGAACCCTCAAAATGGGTTGACATAATTCATCGGAGTGCTCAAATTAAAACCGAAATAGTGGCCGAGGATGCCTTAGAAAAGGGTAGGAGAGAGTATTTGAATTTTGGTCACACCTTTGGTCATGCTATTGAAAATATTGCAGATTACGGCACTTTTAGTCATGGAGAAGCGGTATTTGCTGGTTTGTATGCAGCTATTTTAGCTTCAAACGAATTTCTGAACGCACAGCTTGATCCAAACCTTATCCTGCAATACGCACCTCGTTATGATTTTAGTTTAGCTTCTCTTAGATCGGTGATTCCCGATCTTATACAGCAAATGAGACGAGATAAAAAAGTACAACAGTCACACATTCGATTGGTTCTCCTTCAAGATATTGAAGCGCCAGTTGCCTACACGGTGGAAGTAGAGGATCGGTTAATCGATATTTGGAAGCAAACGATTGACATGTTTTCATAATCCATGCATAGTTCAGAACAACATACTCCCTCTCTGTTCTGGCGCAACCTGATAGGTGGGTTTAGTGGGTTAATCGCAATATTCGCGCTAGTTTTGGCGTCTTTTCAATTCGATGCTCCCCAAAAGTGGTTAATTAATTCGATCTTGCTTCCAGAGGACACACCGTATCAAATAGACTTTGAACATTCTACCGGTTTTTTCCCGTTTAACACGCACATCAACCAGCTAAACATTACCATTGAGGATAGTGTAGCCGGACTACAAAGGTTGATTGTTAGCGATTTATCGTATGCTTGGAAGGTGACCGCTTTGGCCAAAGGTCAGTTGGAATTCCCATTTCTACATGCACAAGGCGTTAGCGCACTTATTGGCGGATCAATGGCTACTGATCAGGCCCATAATGAGCCCGTTGATTCAGTTTTATCGGAATTTAACCGCGGCTTAGAACTTCTTATAACCGAGCTAACTGTGGGCATCGATTCCATTAAAGTGAAGTCGAGCAGTAAGGGACTGGATTTTTTGGGTCATTCAGACAAAGATCGAGCCATTTTATCTTCTCAAAAAGAGCTTGTTATCAGAGGTGGTGGAGCGACCCTTGGAATTCAAAAAAGAGGGGGGGATTTTCGAATCGACATTCCTGAGTTTCGTTCTGAATTAAAGCTACTTAATTGGCAAGATGAGATCAATTTTAGTGGGCGCTTTACGGGATCTCCTTCGTCCTGGCTGGCAGAAAATCTTATCGTAACTACTTCTGAGTTTTCCACTGAAGCTGAACTAAAGCAGTCTGGATCAAAGTACGAGTTAGCGCTACAATCGGCTAAAATCGATTCCACATTTTACAATGGCTTAGCTTCTCTTATACTACCTAGCACGGCATTAGAAACGATGGATACATATGGCTTCGTTGTTACGGAATTAGTAGGAACCCTATCGCTCGATAATGAGGATATTGGCATCGAAAATCTGCAGGCAATTTCCAGACAAGGGAGGCTGGTATTGGAAGGAAATAAAAGTGGTGATCGATGGTTCATAGAGGGAGATGTATTGGAATGGGATCCAGGAATGTTAGCCTCGATAGCCAAGCATCATTCATTTTTGGCTACTGAAACGTTGGCTTCTAGAAAGATGCATTTTTTATTCGAAGATACCGGCGAAAAGCAAAGAATAGATCTACGTTCTATATCGAACCAGCCAATAAATCCTGATCCAGTTTCAGAAATTGACCTAACTTTTGATATACGAAGACAAAAAAAATCTGACTCCACTTATTCTTCATTTACTCCATCATTAAAAGCATCAGCCACTTTTAATCAATTTGTAGTAAGTGATTGGTTAGTTGATGTGTTACCAGAGGAGCAAGTAACTATAAGCGGCACTGTTGACCTGAATCAAGTCAATTCAGCAGAATCTAGAGCTGAATATGATCTAAGCCTTCAACTCCCAAAGGTGAATATTGGGGAGCTAGAATTTAATGATGTGGTACTAAATATAGCACCGGATACCACACAAACTGGGCCCTTAGAAGTAGGGACGGGCGCTGATTTGCAGCAATTCCAGCACTACACTATTTCAGCAGGATTCGACTCAGGGTTTGGGAAGCTCAGCTGGGAAGGAATGGGACGTTACGGGTTGTCAGTGATGGAGATAGAGAGCAGCTTTCAAATGGATAGTTTATTCCTTTATTCTAAGCCTCAGGATGCTATAGCGAGTTCAGCGAATTCAGCAAATACAGCAAGCACAGCAAATTCACAAATGAACCTGAATGAGGCCCTTAAAAAGACCGGTAAAGCAGAGCTAAGTCGATATCTATCGGATTATACTAGTTCGATTCCTAAAATTAGCGGCAACTTTAATGCTAGTTTTGAAGATAATAAACTCTCAGAAGGGGTGTTTAGTGCCGATATACCATCCATCATTACCCAAGATACAACATGGTTAGATAGGCAGTTTTTTATCGATTATATAGCTGAATCATCTCAACGTCAGCAATTACGGGTAACTTCATCTCCATTAGATTTTCAGGTAGAAGGAGTAATTAATCCATCAAGTATGAGCTTTCTGTACTATCATTGGTCTCACTACGTAAACAGAGAATGGAATCGACTTCGTTTCAACGACTTGCCTCAAACTCCGTCAATAGCCTTCAAGAAATCAGGCGGGACTAAGTCTCGCCTTGCTGATAGCGTGTCCTATCAGACACAGTTAGAGTGGGAGTTTGCTCTTAAAGACAATGAATTAGTGCAATCTATTTGGGCAAAAAACCCCATCCAAAAGAGTTCCATGGTCGTCAATGGACGCTTAGATGCAAATAGGGATCGAATCCTTATGAATGTGGATATTTTTGATTCCGATTTCCAGTGGAAAACTATACAGATAGATAGTTTAAACTCACAATTAACGGCAAGTTTTAGGTACGATTCAACCAGTTTGAATTTTTCAGTAGTGGAATCCCGTACCAATGTCAAAGCAATCCAAACGTCAGATCTAGAACTGGGCGATGTTCAATGGCAGGTTTCTATGCAGGCGGATAGTATTCGGTTTAATCAACGTATCGGTTCTTTACCCTCTGGGGCTTTTTTGGAGTCGAGTGGAGATATTTTTGCCGCAGAACGTCAGCATAATATCGTATTTGATGCATTGGAACTAGGCTCGGGTTCCTACATTTGGAGTAATTTAGGGGATATAGCCATCAATGTAGATCGTGAGCTCAGTGTAGTATTTAATCAGGTCAGTATGCACAACAATGATGAGCTTTTAGATATTCGTGGAGTCTACAGTGATTCGCCAGAGGATTCTATTCAATTTATAGTTGATCAAATTCAACTAGATCGTCTGGCCGAATTATTGAATGTAAAACAAGATATTGACGGGGTCATGGATGGTCAATTCTCTACGCGAACTCTTCAAAAATCGCCAAGTGTTCAAGGATATTTGACGATAAATAGTTTTTCTTTAAACAACCAAGTGGTGGGCGATTTATCGTTGAGTTCTACCTTTAATTCGTTAAAAAATAGGTTTGACACTCAAATTTCTGTATTCACTGATTCTACACTATACCCGGACTATTTCAACAGTTCTGGGCGAGCGGGTCAAAATGTTGCCTTTAACGGATATATCAACACCCCGGGAATTAATCAAACATTAACGACGGATACACTCTATTACTTTGACCTGAATTTTGACAACATTGATTTATGGATACTCCCGTTTCTATCACCAAATGTATTTTCTGAAATGTCGGGAACCGCATCTGGAATGGGGAATGTCTGGGGTTCCAATACGGGGTATGATTTTAGTATAAATTACTCTATCGGGGAAATTGATCCTGTGTTTATACGCCCAAGATTTTTAGATACATACTACTATGCCGCAGGGCCTCTCGAGTTTTCAAGTGAGAATGGATTGGTTTTTCAGGACTTCTTTATCATGGATCCTTCTGGGGGGACAGCCAACTTAAATGGGAGTTATAATCTAAACCGCTTTGGTCCAATTCATGATATTGACCTGAATCTTCAAATGAATGAATTTCATTTCTTGAATACTGGCTTTGATGAGGAGGCTCCATTTTTTGGCCAAGGCTATGGTACTGCGCTCATTCGTATGACAGGAACCAACGAAAATCCGCTCTTATTTTCTGAGGGGCCTATACAAATTGGGCCATATTCTTCAATAGGACTACCGTTGATTGAACGAACAGAATTTGAAGAAAATAACAAGTTTATTCGATTTGTGGATAACTTTACCAATGTTGACTTTGCTAATTTGAATAATAAATCGGGGATTAATGGGAGTCAGAATGAAATAATGGGGGTTCAAGAAGCACGTAGTTTTACCGAACGCTTCACTCTTGATTTACAATTTGAGTCTCAAATACCAATGACGGTAGAGCTTATATTTGACCCAATAACAGGCGATCAAATTACGGCCAACGGCCTAGGTAATATTCGTATTCAGTTACAGGACGAAGCATTTTCGGTTTTTGGCCAGTTCGATATTCAAGATGGTGAATACAATTTCGTGAGTGGGGATATCTTTACACGTACCTTTGAACTCATACCAGGTGGTACCCTTCGGTGGGATGGCGACCCAATAGATGCAAAATTAAATGTTCAGGCCTTATACGAAGCTAGGCCAGATATAAATACATTGACCAGAACACGCGATCAAATCGACCAAGAACAAGCCTCTCGTGTTCCCGTTGAATTGGTTCTTAGTATTGGTGGATCACTAGAAAGCATCGAAAATGATTTCTTTTTTAGGCTCCCAAATACCTTCGAAACCCAACAAAATTCTACCCTAAAAACACAAATTAATGCACTTAATCGCAACGAAGACGAAAAACTCATTCAAGCAACTAGTTTCTTGTTAATGGGTGACTTTATCCCGTCATCGTCTGCTGTTTCGGATGCAACAAACTCTTTAACCAATAATTTTAGTGGAAGTGCGGCCGTACTAAATCCACTATTATCTAGTCAATTGATAAGTCCACTTCTTTCCAATCAAATGAATTCATTACTGCGTAGTGATATTGGAAGTTTAGACATTGATTTTAACTTAAATACCTATAACAACATTGACTTGGGAGTAGCGCTTCGATTGTATAACGATCGCATTATTTTGAGTCGAGAAGGACAAATTACAGGTAGTCAGTCCACTATTGGTGATATAGGAGCCACTTACAAAATAAATCAGGCACTCGCTTTAACTGCATTTCACCGACAAGACCCCACATTTAGTAATTATTCTGGATCGGACAATTCTCAGCAATCTCAAGACATAAATGGGATTGGTTTAGAAACGGAAGTTTCATTTAGCTCATGGCGAAGTTTCCTCGGGCAGTTATTTGAGCCTGTAACTAGGCTATTCACACGAAAAGAAGAAGAACCTGCACTTAGCATGGAATAAAGCTATTTTAGTGTAGGTATAATTTTAACCATTCCCTTATCCCATATATGAGTCGAAACGACCGATTAAGTAGCTTAGAAGAGACATTGCTGCAATTACTTAGCATACATCCTGAGAAAAAAATCCATCAAAATGAATTGCAGGAAACCTTAGAAATGTATTCCAAAAAAGAATACAAGCGACTACAAAAAGCACTAACTAGTTTAAGCAATAAACAAAGAGTACGAATACATCAAGGTTGGGTTCGATTAAATAGAGATCATTCGGTAATGGAAGGACGTATAGAATTTAACCAGAGAGGGACAGGATTTGTCATAGTAGAAGGGCTGGATGAAGATTTAAGGGTACACGCTAGTGACGCAGGACTTGCTTTAGCAGGAGATAGAGTAGCGGTCAAGGTGCTAAAAAGTAAAAAGCAGGCACGAAATCCCAAAGCTAAAGTGGTAGATGTACTTGAACGAGGAAGTTCCTTTTACGTAGGTACCTTACGCAAAACAGAATCAGACACCTATTTAATTGAAAGCGATAGGAAGTCAGCAAATGTCGATTTTTTTGTAAAAAAAGAAGATTTAAACGGTGCTCAGGAAGGGGAGAAAGTTACCTTTAATCTAGAAAATTGGGTGCATAGGCAGGCATTACCCCAAGCTAAAATTCTTAGTAGGTTGGGTAAATCCGGTACAAATGATGCAAATATGTTGTCTATATTAGCTGAAAATGGACTTATTGCTGATTTCCCGTCACAAGTAGAGGCAGAAGCAGATGCCATTCCACTTACTATTGAACAGTCAGTCATTGATCAACGGATAGACTTCAGAAACAAAACCGTATTTACCATTGACCCCGTCGATGCAAAAGACTTTGATGATGCCTTAAGTATTGAAGAATTAGAAAATGGTCATCTTCGTTTAGGTGTTCATATTGCCGATGTAACTCATTATGTACAGTCGGGTTCGGCTTTGGATGAAGAGGCCCATAAACGAGCAACCAGTATTTACTTGGTTGATCGGGTTATTCCAATGTTACCAGAGCGTTTGAGTAATGGGGTATGCAGTCTACGACCAAAAGAAGACAAACTTTGTTATAGTTGTTTTATGGAAGTAAACCTTAAGGCTGAGTTAGTCCGGTATGAAATTAAGGAAACCGTTATACACTCTGACCATCGATTTACATACGAACAAGCACAGGAAATTTTGGATGGAAACGACCATTTTCTGTCCAAAGAAGTTAATTTGGTTGGTGAGTTGGCTAAAAAATTGCTCAAGAAGAGATTTAAAGAAGGAGCCATAGATTTTGATACGCCGGAGCCAAGATTTGTGCTAAATGATAAGGGTGAGCCTGAAAAGGTGATTTTAAAGAAACGACTTTTTGCGCATCGTTTAATTGAAGAATGTATGCTCTTGGCCAATCGCACGGTGGCTGAACACGTGCAGCACCTCAGAGATCAAACTAAGAAAGATGCCTTTCCTTTTTTCTATCGTATACACGATCGGCCAGATGAGAAAAAATTAGCCGATGTACTCGAACAAGTTCGCCCTTTGGGGATCTCATTTCAGATGGAAGAGCTTGCCAAACCTGCATCAATCAACCAGTTATTAGAACGTGTCAAAGGAACCCCAATGGAGTATATAGTAAATGGGCTTACTTTGCGTGCCATGGCCAAAGCGGTATATAGCCCAGATAATTTAGGTCATTTTGGATTAGGTTTTCACCATTACGCTCATTTTACCTCACCCATTCGTAGGTATCCTGATGTGATTGTTCATCGACTGTTAAAAGCTTATGCCCAAAACAAAAAAATCTATGAGCTAAATCAATTGCGAAAGGAGGGTGAGCACTGTAGTATGCGAGAAAAGGTAGCCGTAGATGCTGAGAGAGATTCCATCAAATTAAAACAGGTTGAATACCTTAGTAAGCATGTCGGTGAAGAATTTTCCGGGGTCATAAGTGGAGTGATGGAGCGAGGAATATTTGTAACCCTGGATGATGTGTTTTGTGAAGGTATGATTCGGGTGGGTGATTTGAAGGGCGACTACTTTCACTATGAGCCAAGATCACATGCACTCATAGGTAGGCGATCGGGGGCTAGATATCAATTAGGAGATGCTATTACGGTTAAAGTAGATGCAGTTAACCCGGAAAAAAGACAAATTGATTTTGTTCCTGTTGGTAGAAACAAATCGACTCGTTCGTAAAAAACCATCTTGTTCGTAAACTATGTGTTGAACGATTACCTTTTTTCAACGCTTTATGTAAAGGTAGGATGCATAAATACCACAAGAATAACATTCCTACATTCGTTATGTTACAGTATATTCAGTATGGGTAAAAACGTAGAATCCAAACATTTCATCGATGAAATTCAGCATCACTATTCCTAAAAAACTATTCTTTTTTGGTGTTCTTTTTTCCTTAGCATATTCGCCTGTGGCACAGGCTCAATATGTTAATTTTGGTAAGAATAGAGTTCAGTATCAACAGTTTGAATGGCGATTTATACAATCCAAACATTTTGATGTCTACTACTATGGTGATAAAAACTACGAACTAGCGGAATTTGCAGCCAAAAGTATTGAATCTGCTTACCAACAACTCAGCGAAGATTTTCAACATGAAATTGTGAGTAGGATTCCACTCATTATATACGATTCTCATAACGATTTCTCTCAGACGAATGTGGTTGCACTACCCACCAGTGCAGAAGGTATAGGAGGGGTTACTGATAAGATGAAGAACAGAATGACGGTACCTTTTGATGGGGATTACAATGATTTTAGGAGGACCTTACATCATGAGTTAGTACATGCGGTATTTAATGATTTATTCTATGGCGGGTCAATACAATCTATACTTCGCAATAACATTCAATTAGTCTTGCCCCTTTGGTTTGAAGAAGGATTAGCAGAGTATATGGCGTTGGGTTGGGATACCAATACCGACATGTTTATTCGGGACGCGGTACTTAATAGTTATCTGCCTCCAATTCCCTATCTGAGTGGGTATTATGCCTACCGAGGCGGACAGTCTGTTTGGAATTTTATTGCCGAAGAATATGGACGAGAAAAGATAGCAGAAGTACTTGAAAAGGTTAAAAGTACAAGAAGTGTTGAGAATGGATTTCAGCAGTCTATTGGCCTAACAGTACAAGAACTTTCAGAGCGGTGGGAAGATGCACTTCGTAAAAGGTACTTCCCAGAAGTTGCCGACCGCGAGTTAGCCGATCGTATAGCATCTCTTATGACAGAAAGAGGGGACTACGGGTCATACAACACTTCCCCCAAAATTTCACCTCAAGGGGATAGAATAGCATTTATTACCAATAAAAGAGGGTATTTCGATGTTATTGTGATAGATGCACTAACCAAAAAAAGGTTGAAAACAGTCATCCGGGGCGAAGATGATCCTGCCTTCGAAGAGTTGAATATCTTGAAACCCAATCTTAGTTGGTCTCCGGACGGTCGTAAAATAGTGTTATCCACAAAAAGTAAGGGCTTTGATGAAATTGCCATTATCGATTATCAGAGTACTGAAGTAGAAAAAATATCAATGCCTGAATTGGATGCAATTGGATCTGTTTCTTGGTCACCGGATGGTACTAAGTTAGCCTTTGATGGGAACATAGGTCCATACCAAGACATATTCATGTACGATTTAAATGAGAAACAATTAACTAACCTCACCCAAGATTTTGTCTCTGACTACGAGCCCAGTTGGACCCTAGACTCTAAAAGTATCTTGTTTAGTTCGGAGCGTGGTAACCTATTAGCACTTAAACAAGCCACTTTAGAGAGTACCTTACTCGAGCAAAAAACAATCTACCAAAGTGACATATATCAACTAGAAATAGGTAGTGATACCCTAAAAAGGATTACGTTTAGTAAGGATTGGAACGAACATCAAGCTCAACAGATCCAAGATGGTACCATTATATTCCAATCGGATCAGAACGGAATTCAGAACCTATATCAAACAGACCCTTCAACCAAGGAATGGAAGGTACTCACCAACCTACAGACAGGAATTTCACAGTTTTCAATAAGCGCAGATGGCTCAAGAGTAGCATTTAGTTCGATCAATGAGGGATATTTAGATATTTTCTTGTTGAAAAATCCATTGAATAATGCCAAAGCTATTAGTCTTAAACCAAATTACTGGGCGCAGCGTAGAGGCCTAGAGGCACCTGAACAACGTGTCCCAGCAATTCGTTACGCGTATGAACTCTATAGCCAAGGATTATTGAGTGGGGCAGAGCGCGAAGAATTAGAGGAGGAAGAACGACTAAGTGATCCAGATTATCAAGTGGTAGATTTTGAAGAAACTGGTGAAATCGACTTCAGAAATTATGTGTTTTCAGAGGAAGTTATTTTAGATAGTACCATCTTATTAGAAGATGAATTTATTTTTGAACCTAACAACAACATTACCACAGACGGTCGGTACGTACCAAGAGCCTATAGATTAACATTTTCAACTGATATTGCTTACAGTCCAACTGTAGCAGCTTCTACCTACGGTGCATATGCACTTACACAATTTATGATTAGTGACCTCCTAGGGGATCATCAGCTTGCAATGGGGACCAATTTCCAGACGGATTTACGAAATAGTGATTACACACTGCAGTATGGGTTTTTAAAAAATAGAATGAATTGGTTTGCCTCCTATTTTCATACTTCTAGGCAATATCAAACCTTCGGGGGTGATTTGTTACGCTTCAGAACCTTTGGAGGTGGATTATCGATTCAGTATCCATTTGATAAATTCACGCGTATAGACGGCGGGCTTAATTGGATTGGTATCGCTCGAGACTATGACGCGGTTGCTGCTTTTGGTGGACTTTATTCCTACGGTGTTACTGAGGCTAGCAACCTGAAGAGCTCTTTCTTATATCCTACTATGTCCTTTACCAAAGATGCTACCTTGCCTGGATTTATTACTCCTCAAGGAGGGATTCGATACACTCTTAGTTTTTCAGGTAGTCCTGGCCTGGGAACAGATGCGCCTAGCTTCGCCTCGGTTATGGGAGACTTTAGAAGTTATATCAATCTTGGGTACTCTTATACTATTGCTCTACGTGGCAGTGGGGGAGCATCGGTTGGAAAAGATTCGCAGACCTACTTTTTAGGGGGAATGATGGGATGGATTAATTATAAGTGGTCAAATAATGGAATTCCTTTTGAACGTTTAGCCGATACCTTTTTTACTCAACCCGCTGTTCCACTCAGGGGTCACAGATACAATTCTGTGTACGGAGATAATTTCGGGCTCATAAACGCTGAGTTTAGATTTCCTTTATTTGCAGCTGTTATTCCAGGAGCACTTCCTATTCTACCATTATATAATGTAACAGGTGTAGCTTTCTTTGACGTGGGAACAGCCTGGGGACAGCAGATAGATTATGGAATCACCGATATTGACGGAAACCCAATTATTAACGATGCTTCTTTAGATTTTAAGGTTAGTGAACCCACCACTTTTCAAGATGAAAATGGAAACACTTTTTCATATCTGGATGGAGATGTTTTAATTGGTTCTGGATTCGGCTTGCGAACCATAGTTTTTGGCTTACCACTACGCTATGATGTGGGTTGGGCATACAATAGAGACGGATTTTCAAATGAACCTATTCACTACTTTTCCATAGGGATAGATTTTTAGTGGCATAACCGATCTTTCACTGCGAATAAGCTAGTCCTTGCCTCAATAGATGATACACTCAAGGGCTAAGTTGAAGCTTTCCAATGTAAAGGATTCGGTCGTATTGCAGATTAGGGTCTCGATAGAATAAGATACCTGTATACCATTGATTTTCCTTGGTAAGACTGCTTCCCAATTCAATAACATCGAGATCATGACCATTACGAGTGGCATAGCTGTACCTGTATGTGCCTTCTTTTAATAATGCCTGGGCTTCAAATAAACGCAACTCTGGGTTCCACTTCATTTTATGCTGTTTGTTTTCCGACCACTGGTTAAAGTCACCTACAACAAAAAGTTCATCATCGTAGTTAGGCCCCGTACCCATAGGGTTAAATCGGAAATTGATCATAGCATATCGTGCAGTGATCCTTGAACTGGGATTACCATACATTGACTGAAGAGTATAAGGGGTATCGCTGAATGATATAAAATCTTCTCTTAAGGTTATCTGCGGAAGTTCATCGGACTCTTCATACTCTAACACTTCTTGGTTAGAAAGGCTGAAAGTGGATAGATTAAGTCCATAATAGCGCGTATTAGCAGGATAGCTTTGGGATTCTTCAAGGTGAAATTTAGCTACTTTTTCATCGCTAAAATCTTTACCTCTTGCTAGTACAGCCTTTGGTAAAAACCCATCTTGAAGTACCTGAAAGCTCAAATCAAAAACGGGCATATCAACAAATTCTGGAAAATTAAACTCCGCAAAAATTCGATCTACAGCCGCTCCAAGGTTCCCTTTGTTGTACAGAGTTTCTCCATCCAACTCAAGGGTACCACGCTGCTCAGTAAGTGCAAACGGGAGGCTAAACAATTCAATACCTGTGGTGTAATCGGATACATGTATGAAATAAAATCCACTGGTCAAAAACTCAAGATCTCGTAGAGAAAACTGAATATCATATGAGTGAAATGGTATACTATTACTTTGGTTTTTAGACCCGCCCTGGACAATTCGCTGATTCGTGGTATTCATAAACCATGTAGCTGGCAGGTTGCTTTGCGTCCAATCTTTGTTTCGGTGAGAAAAATGAATGCGAAACATTCCACTGATCTCGCTTAACTCATCGAAGCGAAGAACCAGTCGGTCATTGGACCCTAAGCGAGCGGTAACCAACGGGGAAGAGGCTTGTGAAGAGCTGAAAAACTGAACACTACGAATATTATCGGGGATACTTCGCTGTTCAGGAAGGACCAATAAACTATTTACCTGAGGAATGGGTGGGCTGCTTGGGGCTAGATTAACCGTCGAACTGCAACTCATCCAAAACAGCGAAATAAACCACAGCATATAGTAGGTGCAGCTCAACAGATACTGAGAAGAGGAATACGAACTGATTTTAGTACCCATTTGAAGTTCAATTACCAGCCCAAATACCGTTGAATACAATTCGTGCAGGACCTTTAAGTAGGACTTTTTTAAACAATGTACCATGTTCACTCTGGGGCAATGTGTCTGTGCCTAAGCAATCAAAAGAAACCTCTAACAATCCTCCTTGAACCGTGACATGGTAAAGCTGCGAACCAGCTTTACCGCCTTCTTTCATGTGCATAGCCATCGCGCTTGCAATGGCACCTGTACCACATGCTAAGGTGAAATGCTCCACCCCGCGTTCATAGGTTTCTAGCTGAATATGATTCGCTTGTTGGCTATAAACAAAATTCACATTGGTTCCTCTGGGTTGAAAAAGCTCATCATTACGAACGCTACGCCCTAATTTTGCCAACTCTTCCGTTGGTTCAATAGCCAAAGGATCATTAGAGAAAAGTACAATATGTTCGGTTTGAGGGTAGGCACTAAAGGCAGCTTCGGCTTTGAATAGTGAAGAAAACGTAGGGGCTTGTGTACTTTGTTCTGTAGAGCCTCTATTCATACAAGCCAGCCATTCATTAGCAATAGAACTTGGAGCATCACAATCAGGAAAGCTAATTTCGACTTGATGGCTTCCAGGGTGCACGAAAGCCTCATATACCTGTTCATGTACTTGAAAGCGATGGGTATCCGAATAGCCATTTTGTGAGGCATAAAATGCAATAGCTCTTCCTCCATTACCGCACATTCCTGCATCACTACCGTCCGCATTTTTATAGATCATGGTATAGTCTGCTCCCAAGGTGGAAATAGGGTGAAGAATCAGTAATCCATCGGCCCCAATTCCAGTCTTTCGATTACAAATTTCTGGGGCAATGTGTTCTAGGTGTTCTAAGGGAATGTCTTGCTTGCTTGCATCAACCAGAATAAAATCATTACCAGTAGCTTCTAGTTTTAGAAAATGAAATTTTTCGGACATGAACTATGTATTTAATTGTAATGCGGGTAAATGCATAAAGGCTCTTTCTTTTGGAATGGATGGGCCTTGACCGCGTAGGAGGGTTGAAAAATTAAAGGCTAAAACGGTGAGTAATAATTTCGGTTGAACATTTTGCCGTAATTCAGTGTAAACAGGAGTCAGTATATCGATCATAGCACGATAATCGGCTTCTTTGAGATTCAATACAATATTTTTAATGGTTTCCACTTCATCCTCATGAATAAGTGATTCTGTACTTTGGGTGTGAGAATAAACGATCAAATCTCGCAAGAATGATTCTAACAATTCGATGAGTTGGATAAGTCCTTCGGTATTTCGTGTGGAGGTCCAATTCAGAATAATGGAGTTTATTTTAATCGCATCTAAGACATAAGAACTGCGAATGAAATCAATCATTTCTGAACGGCTCTGATGGATTAGATCTAGGTCAATATCTTTGGTTTTGGCGTAGTTGGCTTGGGTTAATTTAGCAACCAACGCTGCTTTATCCTTGGGCATTTGGTCGCGTTCAATCAATGCCTTTTGTACGTCTTCTAGTGTATTTTGGCCGAATGCAATGTGTTGGCAACGGGAGGTAATAGTGGGTAGGAGCTGTTCATAGTGATGAGTGGTTAGGATGAACAAAACTCCTTCAGAGGGCTCTTCAAGTAGTTTTAAAAAGGAATTGGCCGTCTCTTTCCTCATGGTTTCGACTTGGGTCATAATTGCTACCACCTTTTTGCCTTGATACGGTCGTAATCTAGTCACAGGGCGTATTTCCGAGCGAAAATAATCTATGGAATAAAATGCTTGTCGATTTTTACTACGCTCTTTATCGGAGTCTGGGCGGTCGGCGTACTCAATGAGGTTGTAGCTATCTTCACTAAGCCATTCTAGGCGCTCATTTCTTTCTTGGATTCCCGCTGAGCTAGGCATAGGTATGAACACGTGGATATCAGGATGTTTATGCCACGGTAATTCCACTTCCTGTCCATCTTTTTTCTGGTTAATGCATTCGGCGAATCGCAGAGCAAAAGGCAACATACCACTTCCTTTTGGGCCGGAAAATAAATAAGCATGACCAACTCGGTTCCTCTCAATTATGCTGTTTAAAAGTTCTTTAACCCTATGTTGACCAATTAAATCATCTGACAAAAAAGCCATTAATCCTCCTCCCAAATAAAGTCAAATAACAACCAACCAGCCACGCTGGTTACCCCCACAAAGCCGAATAGTGCAGCTACTTCAGAATTCCACCAACCTTGCATACCGTCCACGAAAGCTTTTTTGGTTAAGCGAGACAACAATAGAATAAAAGGCATAAATAAAGGGATACTAAGCACCGAAAAAATAGCCCCTTGCCGATCTGCTTGCGAGACTATTGCTGCAATTAAGGTGCATACCGAGGATAAGCCCATAGTTCCAAACACCATGATGTATAAAAAGGCAGGATAGGATACAATCGACCACTTGATTAAAAAGCCATATAAACTAAAGCTGAGTAGGTAAATTAAAAGACTGAATCCCATGTTATATAGGTATTTCCCTAAATAGACCGCTGTAGCATTGGAGTAAATCTGCAAAGTTTGAAACGTTCCTTTGTCTGTTTCCATGATAAAACTTCGCCCTAGAACAGTTAGGGATGCGAACAAGACTACAATCCAAATAAGACCACTTTTAGGCGTAGGCTGCAGCTCTTGGGCCCGGAGAGTAAACAAAATGAGTAATAGAGCAGCTACAATGAAAGCCGAAACCATATTTAAAGCATACTTACTGCGAAATTCGATACGAAGATCTTTCTCAAATACCGATAAAATTTGGCGAATTAACATGCCGAAGTTTACAAAAAAATGAAGTCTTTCACTTTGTAAGTTTCGTCATTACTTTGTGAGTCGAAAACACTGGAAAGGGAGGATTTATAACGCCGTGCTCCTTTTAAATTTTTTTACGCACTAATCATCAATTTAGACTGAATTACCATTGACTATTCATCAATTACTTAGTTTAAAACATATTCTGCTAGATCTTGAGGTGGATAATAAATTTGATGCTATTCATGCATTGGTAGATACGTTTATTGGTACAATTGATACTGAATCGCTACTAGAAATACGGGAGGCTATTGTTTCGCGTGAAAAAATTATGTCAACAGGAGTTGGACAAGGTTTGGCAATACCCCATGGTAAAACAGATGCGGTTGATCAATACTATGCCGCTTTTGCACGTTTGAAAGAACCAATAGAATTTAATTCCATTGATTCGGTACCCGTTCAGCTTATTTTTTTGATAGTAGGCCCTTATTCAGACCACCGAAGTCATATACGATTATTAAGCAGAGTTTCAACTCTTATGAATTATGACGATTTTCGTACAGATTTATTGGTCGTACAAAATGAAAAAGAACTCATTGAGCACTTCAAAGAAAAGGAGTTGCGTCAATTTAGTTAATCCAAAAAATAAGGTGAGTAGTTAATGTGGCATATACATACAAGCTGGCAGATGAATTATTGGAATGTTAAACAACTGGCACTGCTGTGTTTTGTTTTAGCCCCAATCTACCTTGTACCTGTGCGACTTCAGGCTCAGAGTGTGGAAGACATTATTATGCAGCACGAATCCAAAGGGGTACACTGGTCTATTTCGGTTATAGATGAACAAGGTCAGTCTTTAGAATCATGGAACGATCAAAAGTGGATAGTTCCAGCTTCTAACATGAAACTTGTCACATCGGCTGCGGTGTTAGAAAAATTAGGAACTGAATTTCGCTACCAAACCCCCATATATGGTCGAGGATATTTAGAGGATTCTGTGTGGGTAGGAGATTTAATGATAGTGGGTAAAGGAGATCCTAGTATCTCAGGTTTTTTGTATGAGGAAAATAGATATCACGTGTTTGAAGAACTTCTTCACGTACTCAAAAATGCAGGAATTACTGGATGGACCGGTCAATGGATTGGCCGTTTAGGCTATTTTGACGCGGAAGTATATCCAAAGGGATGGGATTGGGACGATTTGAACTTCTACTATGGAGTAGAAATTAGTGAACTCAGTTTTAATAATAATGCGGTAGATCTAGAAGTAGTGGCCGAGGGTGAGATAGGAGCCAAACCACAAATAAGTTGGTTTCCAGATCAAACTGATTATGTACGTTTTATTAATGAACAGCGCATAGCACCGGCCCATACCAAATACGATGAATATTACCGAAGATCGTGGCAAACCAATGAACTCTATTTAGCTAGTAGTTTGCCAGTGGGGTACAAGGAGACAGAAGCTCTTGCCATTTATGATGCCCCCGCATTCTTTATGGACTCATTTGTCGATTACTTGTGGGCAAATGGCCTAGAAGATACCCAGCAAGATACCTCTCCCTATCGAATTGAACGTTGGTGGCCTGATGTACTTAAACCCGAAACCAACGAATCATTGACGGGTCTTGCTAGCGAACAACTAGGTTCGGCTTTGTGGACTGGATACCCACCCAATTGGTATGCTACCAATTCGGCTTCAGATGCACTAGTAGGATGGGAGTACCTAGGAGCAGTGGAATCGCCCGAACTTGGTAATTTGCTTAGTTGGTTAAACAAGGAAAGCGATAATTTTTATGCTGAGATGCTCTTGAAAACTCTTTCAGCTGAAACTCATGAAGGTCCAGGAAGTACAAGTGACGGCGTCCAAAAAACGCGTGAAATCTTAGGCTCTATGGGATTAGATACAACCTATGTGATTATGCGGGACGGCTCGGGTTTGGCAGGCGGAAATTTTTTAACGACCTCGTTCTTAACCGACTTGCTGTTCAGTATGCATCACCGTTCAAATTCTGAGACTTATCGCGCCTCATTACCTGTGATGGGAGAAGATGGCACGCTGCATTACCGGATGAAATCCAGCCCACTTAGAGGGCGGGTGCAGGCCAAAACCGGATTTGTAGGAGGGGCTCGCAGCCTAAGCGGATACCTAACTACAGAGCTTGGGAATACCCTTATTTTCAGTATGTCAGCCAATAATTTTGTGTCAAAAGTATCCGCCATAGATGCAGTACATGAAAAGATATTGACGTACCTTTATTATAATTATTAGTTTCTGGTTGATATGTACCCAGCTAGGACAACAACGTTTCTTGAATCTTTATAATTAATATGTAAGCTGAAAACCTATGAGTGAGCTATGAGTGCAGAAATTATAGATGGTAAAATGGTGGCAGAGCTTCTTCGCAAGAGAGTGAAGGAGGATGTGCATCAGTGGTGTGAAAAGGGTAATCGTAGACCGTTTTTGCAGGTTATTTTGGTAGGTGATGATCCCGCATCCATTGTCTATACCGGTACTAAGACTAAAGCTTGTCAGCAGGTGGGCATAGAAACCGACACTTTGGTTTTGCAAGACACGATTTCAGAAAAAGAACTTACCGAAATTATTCATTCTTGTAATACCAACGATGAGATAGACGGTATACTAGTTCAAATGCCTTTACCGAGTCATTTATCACAACACAGTGTCATAGAAACCATAGATCACCGAAAAGATGTAGACGGATTCCACCCAATGAATGTAGGACGCCTGTCATTGGATCAGCCATGCTTTAAAAGCTGTACTCCTGCTGGGGTGATGGAACTCCTGAAGTACTATAGCATTCCTGTTAAATCTCAACATGCGGTAGTTGTTGGAGCGAGTACTATAGTAGGTAGCCCTATGGCGGTTATGTTGTCTAGAGAGAATTCATCTGGCAAAGCTACCACTACAATTTGTCATAAATATACCCGAGATTTGACGGCACATACTATTGGTGCCGATATACTGATTGTGGCCGCAGGGCAGCCAAACTTGATAAAAGCTGAAATGGTTAAACAAGGCGTTGTTGTCATCGATGTCGGTATAAATCGAATAGCGGATGAAACCCATGAAAAGGGATATCGACTAGTGGGTGATGTCGATTTTGAATCGGTACGAAAAAAAGCAAGTTGGATTACTCCTGTTCCTGGTGGTGTAGGCCCTATGACGGTAGCTATGCTCATGAAGAACACCCTGTTAGCAGCAAAAAAATCGTTATATCCAAAATAATTGATTTTAGGGTGACATAATGGTGTCACCCTGCGTTTGTAAGTTTCTCCTGAATCAAAAAAAACAGGAGACATAATGCTTACTTCACCTAATACATCACCCACGTTTAACACTTCATCATCGACGCTTCATCCTTTGAGAATCCCTTCTAGCAGGGTTATCAAAAAAACCAAGAACCCGTTTATTCGACCGCTATTGGCACGAATAAGCAGCGAAAGTGAGCGAGAATACCAAGAACTCCAACAAGTATTTTCCTTATTAGGATGGCATGAAGTGCCGGATGTTTTAAAAGTTGAAATTTATGACGATGTGCGGGCAATGGTAGAAGAGTTGCAAGGAAGCTACTCAAGCTGCGATCCTTTCGTTCGAAACAGAAGGAATAGAGTTCATTATTGGGTACAGTCATTTTTAGATGGGAATGCCAGTCTAAACACCGCCATTGAAGCTCTGAAAATTCACCCTTTATAACAATTGATGGTATACACAGGTTCTTGGTTAAAGGATAGGGGTTTTTCTGATTTTCGCATTCAATTACAGAAGAGAAGTTTGTATCTTTACTAAATTGAATTAAATCTATCAGACCAATGTCGAAACCTTCATCCACCCAATCCGCCCAGAATAGCTTCGATCGAATCACTAGACAAGGACTCACCTATGACGATGTACTATTGGTTCCTCACTTTTCTCAGGTTCTCCCGCGAGATGTAGATATTAGTGTGCAACTAACTCCTACACTAACCTTGAATACTCCTATTTTGAGTGCGGCAATGGATACCGTATCTGAATACAGAATGGCAATTGCATTAGCCAGAGAGGGTGGAATTGCCATGCTACATAAGAATATGAGCATAGAAAATCAGGCGGAGCAAGTACGACTAGTTAAAAGAAGCGAAAGCGGGATGATAGTGGATCCAGTGACCTTAACTTCATCCGCTTTGGTTCAGGATGCTCGTGATCTTATGGCAAAGCACCGAATAGGTGGTATTCCAATCATTGATGAACATGGAGCTCTTCAGGGTATTGTGACAAATCGAGATTTACGCTTCGAGTCTGATATGACTAAGAAATTAGGGGACATTATGACCAAGCAGCCCTTAATTACAGCGAAGGAGGGGACCAATTTAGTACAAGCTGAGGAGATACTTCAATCCCATAAAGTTGAAAAGTTACCCATTGTGGACTCAAAAGGGATTTTGGTCGGCTTAATCACCTTTAAGGACATTGAAAAGAAAATGAATTTCCCTAACGCCTGTAAGGATGAATTAGGACGTTTACGCGTCGGAGCTGCCGTTGGGGTTACTGCCGACACTATGGATAGGGTAAGCGCATTGGTGGGCGCTGGAGTAGATATCATCACCGTCGATACAGCCCACGGTCATTCAGAGGGAGTTCTCAAAACCGTCGAAGCCATAAAGAAAAAGTATGGCTCATTGAATGTGATTGGCGGTAACATCGCCACACGAGATGCGGCTAAAGCATTAGCAGATGCCGGCGCTGATGTGGTGAAAGTTGGGGTTGGACCTGGTTCAATATGTACCACGCGAATTGTGACTGGAGTAGGAGTGCCTCAGTTAAGTGCGGTGATGGAAGTAAGTGATTTTTGCTCAGAACATGGCATCGGGCTCGTGGCAGATGGTGGAATAAAGCAAACGGGTGATATATCCAAGGCTATTGCGGGTGGCGCTGACGTGGTTATGATGGGGTCTATGTTTGCCGGAGTTGATGAAAGTCCAGGTGAAACCATTATTTTTGACTCAAGAAAGTATAAATCGTACCGTGGAATGGGTAGTATAGGAGCTATGCAAAAAGGATCCAAAGATCGCTATTTCCAGGACGTAGAAGATGATTTGAAAAAACTGGTACCTGAAGGAATTGAGGGCCGTGTACCATACAAGGGATATTTAAGTGAGGTCGTTCATCAAATGTCGGGTGGATTACGAGCTGCTATGGGATATTGTGGAGCAAAAAATATCTCAGATCTTAAAAAAGCACATTTTGTGCAAATATCAGCGGCCTCTTATAAAGAAAGTCATCCACATACCGTACAAATAACAAAAGAAGCACCTAACTATTCGGTATAAAGGTGGGTGTAATTCAGCAGATACCCCCCCATGATAAGCCACTAAAGGAGCTATTATTTATTGTTTATTTCTTCCCACCCATGGGTGGAAGCGGTGTGCAAAGGCCACTTAAATATGTAAAGTATCTAAATGAATTTGGTTGGAAGCCAATAATTTTAGTGCCAGAACCAGGCCTTTATCACACCTTCGATTCCTCTTTAGAACTAGAGCTTCAAAAACTCATTGATCAGAATAAAGTGCAAGTTTACCGGGTCAAGGGTGGGACTCCCTTGCATTGGAACCGTTCGAAAACGCAATGGCGTCCGGGGATTCGTTTAGAAAAATGGTTACGAAGGCTCTCTCATTTTTTCTATTTACCCGACAACAAAAAAGGATGGATTAAACAGGGTTTTCAAAAAGCTGAAGAAATTATTGAAAAACATTCTATCCAGGCGATTTATGCGACAGCGCCTCCCTACAGTAATTTAATGTTAGCGGCTAAGCTTAAAGCCCGTCTTACTATTCCAACTATAATGGATTTTAGGGACGATTGGTTGGAGAGTCATCTAATTGCGTATCCAACACCCATTCACAAAATACTAATGAGGCGACTTGAAGCAAGTGTACTTGCAGTGGCAGACATGGTCATCGCAATAAATGAACCTATAGCTAGTGCCATAAGCAGAAGGTACCCCTCATTACCCAGCGTCGTGGTTCAAACCCATGGCTATGATTCAGATGATTTTGATGCCTGCTTCTTTCCTGATAATTCAATAGAAAAGAAACCTACCAACGAAAAGGGCCTTAGTCAAAATGAAACAATCCGAATACTTTATTCAGGGACTTTTTATGCCGATAGTGGGCCAGGCATTTTTTTAAGAGCAGTAAAAAAACTTATTAAAGAAGTACCCTCACTTGCCAATATCATAGAATTGCACTTTCAAGGTAGTCCAATCGAGCCGTATTTACCTTTAATTAATCAATTAGACTTAGGTGAGCTTGTTCATGACCATGGGTATGTTCCTCACAATGAGGCTATTCTCCGTATGCAACAAGCCGGCATTCTTTGGTTAAACAATGGGCATAGAAAGCGAAGGCATACCATTACACTAAGCAAAACCTATGAATATATGGCAACCAGGCGACCCATTATAGCGTTGATACCTGAGGGGGATACAAAAAAGGTTTTAAAAGATTATTCACGCAGTTATATTACTTCACCTGACGACATTGAAAAGGTGAAAAAAACTATTTTACAAGCAATTACTCATGTTCAAACTGGGAATCTAAAACCTTTGAATGAGCAATGGTTGGAAACATTTACCAGAAAAGCGATCGCTGAGAGTCTTGCCAATAAAATAGATTCGCTACTTGATCAAGATCCTGTGAATTAAATGAATACCGAATTATTAAAAACCTTAGTTCGACTTAAAGACAAATGGTTACGTTTGATTGTAATTGATGAGTCTGTTCCAGATGGTTCTCGTGAATATCAATTTTTACCTCGGCAGTTTTTTTTGGGATTAGTCGCCTTATTGGCCTCTGTTTTGTTTGTCTTTATGCTCATACTCATGTTTACACCTCTTGGTGAATGGGTCTATAGAAGCAAAGATAAAAAAATATATATGCAAATTGAGCAAGTAGTAGGCAGATTGGATGCTCTTCAGGACTCATTGGATGTACGCGATGAGCAACTTGGGCAAATTAGGAGTATTATCCGGCTTAACACCGATACAACCTTAAGTCTAGATGAACGGTTGCAGAGTTTGCTTTTAATGCAAAATCAAACTGTATTGGGCGGGGTCCCCCTAAGTGCTCCACAAGAAGTGTTAAATTTAAGCACACAAGAATTAATATCATCCTCATTGTTAAAAAGTGAACCCATATTTCCCACAGCATATCCAGTCGATGGTACTATTTCTCGATCATTCAACCCTAATGAAGAGCATTTTGGTTTAGATATTGCCGCCACTGAGGGTGAACAGGTACGGGCTTTGGCGGAGGGAACTATTGTTACTATTAATTGGACGATAGCGAACGGTTATGTAATATCTATTCAACACACTAACGGTCTATTAAGTGTGTATAAGCACTGCCGGACATCTTACAAGCGAGAAGGGGATGTGGTGGTAAATGGCGATGTGATTGCCACGGTTGGTAATGCTGGTGTGCAAAGCACCGCTTCTCATCTTCATCTTGAAATTTGGAAGGACGGGTTACCGCAAGATCCTGCAATCTACTTATTGAAATAAAATGATATCTAGAAAAATAAAAACCACGAGTACAATTATGGCGAATGAAACCAATTATCCATCGGTCAATATTATTAGTGAGGGTTCAGAATTAGAAGGTTTTCTAAAATCAGAACACGATATACGTATAGGTGGAGTCTTAAAGGGTACTGTTGAGACAGAATCTAAAGTTATCATAACTGAGCAAGGATTTGTTTCATGTGATATAGTTTGTCAAAATGCTGATATTGCTGGAAAGGTAAGCGGAGATGTATTGGGCAAAACTAAGATTACACTTCGAAAAACAGCATTCCTTGAAGGTAATGTAACTACTAAGATCTTAGTTGTTGAAGAGGGTGCTAAAATAAACGGGCTTTGTAAAATGGGTGACACTTCAGTAGTGAAAACTAAAGAGTATGAAGAAACAGCATTAAATGATGTAGAAAATTGAAACCTTAATATGGGGCTTTAATGTGATTTCAAAGTGGTTATCAGCACCCTATCGTGCCTACCTTAGTTTGGGGACTGAAATAGCATTATCACTCTCACTTCCCATTATTTTAGGTAGCTATGTTGATGGATATTTTGGAATTAAACCAATTGGTATATTAAGTGGTGTTATCCTTGGGCTCATTTTATTTTTTTTCCGAATTGTTCGCCTGCTCAAAGATCCAGGCCTAGATGGGCGAGATAGTGAACGAGGGGATAAGTAACTTAAACATGTTGAGCCTGCTAAAACCACTTTCGTGATTATCTACTTATGCTAAAGAAATATTTTTTTGAAGCCCCAGTTTTCTCTGTATTCCTTTTAGCCCAAATACCCTTTTTAGTTGCTTTGATTATTGTAGGGTATTGGATTCTGCCTGGATACCTATCTGAAACGCTTATCGCTTACTTAATTGCACTAGTGTTTGTTGGTGGCGCAATGTGGGTTTGGGTAAGATTTTGGACGATTTCCTCTCAAAACTTCATTAAGGTCTATTACACTACCACCCTAGTTAGATTTTCTATGGTCATTTTGTTACTCTTTATTTCACTTTCGACTATAAAATTTGAACAAATGTTCTTTACAGTTAATTTTATTATTTCCTATCTTTATCAATCTGTAATAGAGTTGTTACTTATCCATCATAGATTATTGAAACATCCCTTAGAGGAATGACAAAATATTTCACGTTTTTATCCTTACTGATCGTAGTTCTTTTTTTGGGTCAACCAACGGTTTTTGCTGCTGATGCTAACGCGGACAATGAATCTCCTATAGACATTATGGGAACGGTTGCTGACCACGATTATTTCACGTTTTTTGGAACAAAATTATATCTTCCTAGGCTGTTCCTATGGCAAGACGTTAACGGATCTACTCATTTTTCGACCTATGGCTCGACTAAAAAAGCCTTAGCTTCAGGTGAGTTTGAACAGGTTGAGTATGTCATTACCCCTGTAAACGGCTCAATGCTTATTGATTTTTCGCTAACATCACACCTTTTATATTTCTGGTTTGGACTAGGGGCGCTCGCACTTTTTACCATGTACGCTGGCTCACGCTATAAAAAAGGTATTGGTACATCTACCGCGCCAAAAGGCGTGCTCCAAAATTTATTTGAAATATTTTATGAATTCATAAGAGATGAAGTTGCCAAACCAAATATAGAAGGGGAAAAGTATAAAAAGTACGTGCCCTATTTATTTACTATGTTCATGTCGATAGCATTCATGAATTCATTTGGGTTACTGCCATGGGCTGCTACAGCCACAGCTGATATTACAGTTACTGCTGTTCTTGCATTATTTACCTTTTTTGTAACCCAGTTCAGCGGCACAAAAGATCATTGGCAGCACGTATTTTGGTTCCCAGGTGTGCCATTAGGAGTTAAATTCTTAATGATTCCAGTTGAGTTAATTGGTTTATTAACTAAACCTTTTGCACTAGCTATTCGATTGTTCGCGAATATGATGTCTGGAAAAATTATGATTATCGCCATTTTGGGCCTCATATTTATTTTTAACGATATGTATGGAAGTGTTGCAGCTTATAGTGTTAGTATTCTCTCAGTAGCGATGACTTCAATACTATATGTACTTAAATTATTTGTAGCTTTATTACAAGCCTACATTTTCACTCTTTTATCGGCAGTATTTATTGGAATGGCTGCTGAAGAGCATGAACATGACCACGAACATGATGATCACATTCATGCTGAACCATCAGTATAATCATTGAACAAACAACCATAACTAAATAGATAAAACTATGGGACTATTAGCAGCTGGTATTGGAGCTGGAATCGTAGCAGTTGGTGCTGGAATTGGCATCGGAATGATCG